>CAZXIQ010000129.1:0-5512 GCA_964640785.1 uncultured Bacteroidaceae bacterium
AGTACGTCGGTTTTCAAGACCGGTGCAATCGACCACTCTGCCACCTTTCCAATATTTCCAAAAGTCTTAAGGGCACTCCCTTGATTTTTGACGCTGCAAAGGTATAGCTTTTTTGCGAAACGTCCAAATAAAAACAGAACTTTTTTCAAAAATATTTTATTTACGCAAAGTAAATACAAATTCCAAGCCACCGCCATCGCCTCGTCGCGCCGAAATTGTGCCTCCATGAAGAATAACCGCATTCTTTACTATTGCCAATCCAAGGCCGGTGCCACCCAACTTGCGACTGCGACCCTTATCCACACGATAGAACCTTTCGAAAAGACGGTTCAAATGCTCTTCGGGCACGCCTACGCCATTATCGGAAAAACTGAAATAATAAAATTCCGAGTCTACACGATAATTATTCAAGCGAATGACACAACCATTACCCGCATACGAAATTGCATTATCGAAAAGATTACGAAAAACAGAATAAAGCATTGATTGATTACCGGCAAGCAACAACACATCCGGCAGTTCATTTACAACCTTTATATTCTGCTCGACAAGCCTATTATTTATTTCCTGTAACAAATTACGAACTATTGCCGATAAATTCACCGTCTCTTTTTCGAGGTACTGCGAATTTCCGCTCATTTCCATCAGTTGCGACATATCTTTAACAAGACTGTTCAGCCGCGTGCTTTGCAAATAGCAACGTTGCAGAAAATGCATCATCTGTTCATCGGAAAGTCTATCGGGATAATTGGCAAGAATTGTTTCCAAATAACCTTGAATGCTACAAACAGGAGTTTTAAATTCGTGAGCAATATTATGCGTAAGCTGTTGTTTCAGTTGCGTTTGCGCCTCGACACGGGTAACATCGTTGATAGAAATTTCAAAGCTACCGTCACGGAAACGCACACAACTGATTGAAAATGTGCGACCATCTTTCTCTATCTTATCCGAAAAGCACGGCTCCACACCATCAGAGACAGCATCATACTTTTCGAGAAACATTCTTACATTATAAAATTCGGGCTGAAATACAATATCCTCTGTTTGTGACAAATGTTTCGCCGAAATAAGGTCGCCATAAGTACTGAAAAGATTATTTGCCAAGATAAGATGACGACGTTTGTCAAAAATTGCAAGCCCCTCTTGCGCTATTCCAAGGTGAGCCAGAAGTTTTTCTTTTGCAATTCTCGAAGCATCCATGCGTCGCACAATCACATATATAACAACCGCAAACAGAAACGCAACAACAAGCTCGAGCCACAAAAAACGGTCATCTTCATAATAAGCACTTATAAAGATACCCGCAAAAAGAACAAAAAAAGCTATACACAGTGGAAACAAACGAGACTTAAAAAACGCCATCATACTATTCGGAAACAATTTCAGTGAAACAATAACCGTAACCGCTACGCGAAACTATATGCCGCGCATAGCCACCAATCTTCTTACGCATGCGGGCAATATTCACATCGACACTGCGCTCAAGAACATTTGTATCGTCGGGCCAAATAACAGCAAGCAGCTCTTCGCGCGAAAAGACCTTTCCGGGCGTCTCAAGCAGAAGATGAAGTATTTCAAACTCCTTTTTTGTAAGCGCAACATCCTGCCCGGCTATCAAGGCACGCTTAGCGTCCAAGTTCAATAAAAGTTCCCCGAAAGAAAGTACATTACCGACAGAAGAGGGTGACACAGAGCGACTGCGACGCAACACAGCCCCCACACGCACAATAACCTCACTCACACTGAAAGGCTTACGTATATAATCATCCGCGCCAAGTTCAAAGCCTGTTAAAATATCACTCTCATCATCCTTTGCCGTTACAAATATTATGGGACACGATGCTGTTGCCTGTTGCTCGCGCAGATACGACGCAAAGTCAAAGCCACTCATTTTGTCCATCATCACATCAATCAAAAAAAGATTATAACCGCCGGATAACATAGGAATAGCCTCCTCGGCCGAGGAGGCTGTATCGACCGTGTACCCACAATTCTCGAGATTAAATTTTAGAATCTCGCAAACATCCGGTTCGTCATCTACAACAAGAATTTTCGACATTTCAACACTAAAAAAAAAAGACTGTTCTCTTGTACAACTACGATACATAGAGAACAGTCTCATAAAATTATTGTTCAACAGTTTCCGACTCTTTTTGTGCCGCATACGGAGCAAAAAGCTTTATACTTCCGCGTAACAAGTTACGCACCTCGCTAAGCAACTCGTGAGACTCCTGTATAAGATTAAGATAAACAAAATCCATCTTCAGGCTACCACTCTTTTTATGCAGCCTCATCGTTTGCTCCTTACGCAAAGTCGCCAACTTATGTTTCAAGTCTTTTGCGCGCTGCGAAACACTTTCCGAATCGGAATACTCACCCGTATGAATCATGTGGGAAATATCGTTAAGCACATGGTAAATATCGCGGCAATAGGGCGAGAACTCCTGTATATAAGCCTCGGTCATCGGGCTGAAACTATTGTCAGTATGCTCTTTCATAGGCTCACCGATGCGCATCAGCGTATTCAACATCTGCAAACAACTGTTTGTACAAAGGTGGTACCACGTGCTACGTTCAAGAGCAATAGAACTATCCACACGCTGAAAACCCTGTGTTTCGGAACGGCGTGTCTTTTTCACCATCTTTTTCTCGACAATAATTTTCACCAGCGAACTTTTCAGCGGACGAACCTCTTCTTTCGAGAAAGCCTCGAAAAGAGTTTTATAAGTCTCTGCCGAGAATGCCACAGCATTGTTCAATGTATCAGATGTATGACTTTTAAGTGCGCTCCACACCTCCTCTTTGTCATCCGACTTAAAGATTATCTCCATCTTCTCATCAACCTTAGCCTGTTGCTGTTTCTTATTGTAACGAATGTGACTATGTATGAGCAAATATATCACAAGAGCAATCATCACGAACATCGCAACAATGCCACCGAAATACATTATAGTGGCAACAACAGAGGCAAGAAGGAAGGCAGCACCTGCAGTCACGAACCATCCGCCAACAACCGACACGACACCGGTAACACGATACACAGCACTCTCACGGCTCCATGCACGGTCGGCAAGCGACGAACCCATGCCCACCATAAAGGCAACATAAGTAGTGGAAAGAGGAAGTTTCATAGATGTACCCACAGCAATCAACAGACCTGCAAGCACCAAGTTCACCGAGGCACGTACAAGGTCAAAGGCAACAACCTCAGTGCTGTTCTCCACGGGGCGGAAACGGTCGTTCACCCAATCCTTTACATTCTGAGGTACCTTACGGGCAACACCGTCTATCATATTAGTAGTGACACGCACAATATTGCGAGCGATAGAAGAGGTTCCGAACATCTCATTCTCCTCATTCTGCTGGCTTGTAAGGTCAATAGATGTCTGCAACACCTTTTTGGCCTTTTTACTTGTATAAAGCGCAAACACCATCACAGCACCGGCACCAATAAGGAAGTAAGCAGGTGTCTTTGCCGACTCGGCAAGAGAATTCATCACAAATGCATCGGCACCTACGCCACCCGAATGGGCCATAAAATCCATAAAAGACGAGAATCCGGCCAATGTAACACCGATAAAGTTTACAAGGTCGTTACCGGCAAAAGCCATAGCCAACGAGAATGTTCCTATAAGAACTATAATTCTGAACACATTCACCTTTAACCAGTGCAACACCTGCATCAAAAGCGTAAAGAACACAAAAGAGCCAATGAGCAACAACACTGTATTTTCATCAACCCACTGTTGCATGGCAGGCGTAACAATAGCACTACCCTTAAGACCCTTAATAAGCATGAAGTACATGATTGATGTTACCGCAACACCGCCAAAAACACCAATCTTACTACCAAGATTCTTGCGGAAATGGAACGTAAACAACAGACGTGAAATCCACTGCACAATAAGGCCGAAGAAGAAAGCTATTGCCACCGACAAGAAGATTGAAATAATCATTGTCAGAGCCTTGTCCGAGTTAAGTAAATTGGCCATTGTGGGAACATCACCACCAAGCGCAGCTACCTGCGGATAACAGTCGGTAGAGAGTTTAATCATAGAAACTATGAACGACGCTCCCAACAATTCGAACACCATAGAAACGGTTGTCGAAGTAGGCAATCCCAAAGAATTGAAAAGGTCGAGCAAAAATACATCACTGATGACCACCGCAAGGAATATACACATAACCTCCCTGAAATAGAAGAAGTTAGGGTCGAATATTCCGTGACGGGCAATATCCATCATGCCGCTACTGAACGAGGCTCCGATAAATACACCCAATGCGGCCACCAGCAATATCCATTTTAACTTTGCAGCCTTACTACCCACTGCAGCACCCAAAAAGTTCACTGCATCGTTACTCACACCCACCGTCAAGTCTATTATGGCAAGCGTAAACAAGAAAATAACGATAAATAAATAAGCAATTTCCATAATTTATTTTTTTGTGTTTTTCATTTACATCTTCAGCTCTTTTGTCGGCGACAGAAAAAATCAAGAAACAGATTACACTCTCACCGTTTAGGCAACAAAAGTATCATATAATTGTTACATTTTTGTAACATTCGCAAAAAACTACTCCAAAAAACTGCGCAACATCAATATTTCGTCGCGCCAGCGATTCTCGTCGGGCGTTTCAAGGATTACAGGCATATTGTCGAAACGCGCATCATTCATGAAACGTTTGAAAAAATCCACTCCCAACGTGCCATCGCCAATAGAGTCGTGACGGTCCACACGCGAGGCGAGCAATTTTTTACTATCGTTAAGATGCACTCCGCGCAGATATTCGAAACCAATAATCTCATCAAACTCGTCAAACACTGCATCATAATCGCCTACAATATCATACCCGGCCGAATATGTGTGACAAGTATCTATGCAGACACCCACACGACTTTTATCCTCTACCTTATCTATAATGTAACGAATATGCTCGAAACGGTTACCCACGTTACTACCCTGCCCCGCAGTATTTTCTATGACAGCCGTAACACCCGAAGTACGTTCGAGAGCCATATTTATACTCTCGGCAATTCTGTCGAGACACTCTTCGAGCGAAATTTTGTTCAGATGACTGCCGGGGTGAAAATTCAGCATCGACAATCCCAGCTGTTCACAACGCATCATTTCGTCAAAGAAAGCTGTACGCGACTTTTGCAGACCCTCTTCGTCGGGACTGCCCAAATTTATAAGATAACTGTCATGAGGAAGTATGTAACGTGCATCCAGACCTCCTTGCTCGCAGCGTTGTTTAAAAAGCGTTATACTTTTCTCGCTCAACGGCGCAGAGACCCACTGACGTTGATTTTTGGTAAAAAGAGCAAAGGCATTGGCACCTATTGCCAAAGCATTGGCAGGAGCATTCTCAACACCCCCGCTCGATGAAACATGAGCTCCAATATATTTCATAAATTTGCTTACGGATAATTGCAAGACAAACTCCTGCAATATAATTAACGTTTCGAAGTTAAAAAAAAAGTCAAAAACAAAAAAAGAATAGATAAATTTTC
>CAZXIQ010000130.1:0-5508 GCA_964640785.1 uncultured Bacteroidaceae bacterium
CCAAAAAATCACATTTCGTTTTTGCAAAGTTGCGCTTTTGGTTT
Organism: uncultured Bacteroidaceae bacterium; assembly: GCA_964640785.1. Classification (GTDB taxonomy): domain Bacteria; phylum Bacteroidota; class Bacteroidia; order Bacteroidales; family Bacteroidaceae; genus HGM04593. The sequence goes on from CAZXIQ010000130.1 coordinate 45, forward strand.
TGCCGTGATTAAATATCTTCTTTGTGATTTTCAAGAAAGCTGTGAAAGTATATAGCCATCTGTGTCGTAGGTAACACCATAGGCATATATATATGTACCGTCACTGTTGCAGCCGATATATTCTAAAATTTCGGTAAAAGTTTTAAAAAAGCAACCTTCTTGTTTTTTTGTTGAGAGTATTATTGTATCGTACCACTGCATTGAGTGTTTTTCGCACTCGAAATTGTATATGTTCGAAACTGTTCCGCCGTCGGTCTCTACCACACGATGGGTTGTTATGCAATGCTTGCAGTCGTATAATTTATGTGTGGCATATATCATTTTTCGCTCTCTTCTTCGGTAAAGGGATGTATGCGCAATAAAGAAAGGCCACTCAATACTACGCCTGATTTTGCAGCTGCATCGTTGTCGTTGTAATAGATGAATCCTTTTATTTCATTCATTGTGCGGTCGTAGTCGCGTGGTATTTGCAATGTGAATGGTTCGGATGTCTTTATGTTCATGGCGACACTTTCCGTTGTACTGTCATTATAGGAAACAAGAAGGGCGGCATATACTATTTGTGACGTGTTTTCTTTTGTTGAGAAGAATCGTGTATTGATATTCAATGCAACGCTGTCGCCAACGATAAATGCCGAGTCTGACTCGAAAGAAAAAAGCAATCTGTTGTTATATGGTGCCGACGTAAGCTCTGTTACGGTTTTTCCTGTCCATAGCTCCAATGTATCTGCCGTTACATCTTTTTCGGATTCATTCACTGCTTGTGCTATATTTTTTTCGTCCTGCAAAATGGCAACTTCATAGTCGAAACGCTCTTGAAGATTGGCATAGATTTGTGTAAGGTAGGCCGGATGACGTGTGTACCATACAAGTGACGAGTCGAATGCAGCTTTTGTCACTCCATGTTTTTTAAATACATATTCGTGGTAAAGTTTTATCTGATATTCCTGTACATTATTAATTTCACTACCCATTGCCTGAACAATATGATAGTCGTACAACAGTGTTTCCATCTTGTCGGGTTGTATTATCTCTTTTGGAGTTTTTACTTGACACGATGCAAACAATATGAGTAACAAACATATTGTAAATAACAGTTTTATGGGTGTTTTCTTCATAATTACTTTTTAAAACTCATATTCAGATATTTGCCATAAAAAAACAGTATGACAATCATTCCGCAGCTTACACAAGCATCGGCAAAATTAAATATCGGGCTGAAAAATATGAAATGTTCCCCACCGACAAATGGCATCCATTCTGGCCAGTCGAATCCGAACAATGGAAAGTAGAACATATCAACAACATGGCCATGGAGAAATTCGCCATAGCCGTTACCCCATTTTACAAGTTCTGCAATACGTCCGTCGCTGTCGGTAAATATCTCTCCATAGAAAAGGGAATCTATCAAATTGCCTATTGCGCCGGCAAGCACAAATGCGATACAAACAATATACCCTGTGGGAAATTTTTTGTTAGCAATAATCTTGTATATATAATATGCAATGAATGCAACTGCCACCAAACGAAACGTTGTAAGAAACAGTTTGTCAAACAGTTCCATTCCAAAGGCCATGCCCCTATTCTCGGTAAAATAGATGTAAAACCAATCAAATATGCGGATGCTCTCGTGTTTAAACATCGAGAGCTTTACCGCAAATTTGATTATCTGGTCGGTTGCAATCGAGATTATCAAAATTGCAATCGATAAAATTAAACGTCCTTTTTTTGTCAGCATCATTTTTTGCCGGCCATTTTAGCCTCAATACTCAATGTTGCATGCGGAACAGCCATCAAACGCTCTTTGGCGATGAGCTTTCCTGTTTCGCGGCAAATGCCGTAAGTCTTATTTTCTATGCGGATGATTGCCGCCTGAAGTCCTTGGATGAATTTTGCCTGACGTTGTGCAAGCTGCATTAGCTCCTCTTTTGACGATGAGTAACTTCCATCTTCGAGCCCCTTGTATGTGGGTGAAGTGTCGGAAACATCATTACCATCTTCGTTTCGAAGACTTTTCATCATTTGGTCGTAGTCGCGTCGAGCAAGTTCGAGTTTTGCGTTAATCACTGCACGAAACTCTTCAAGTTCTTCATCTGAATAACGAAGTTTTTCTGCCATAGTATATATTTTTTAAAGTTAGTTTCTAAGCTTTTATTATGCTTACATTTATTGTTGCATCGTCAAGCTCGATTGTTTCGCCATTTTCAACATTCTCGGTAAGTTGCAATGAGTCGGCAAGTACTTGATTGCTGATATAATCGGCAAATTTGTTTACAGCCTCGTCGCTGGCACTGTTTTTGGAAATGTTTACAACAATGCGGTCTACAATGTCGAGCCCGCACTCTTTGCGCATTGTCTGAATTTTCTTGACAATCTCGCGTGCGATACCCTCTTGGCGCAATTCGTCTGTTACCTCCACGTCGAGAGCAACTGTCAGCGCACCTTCGTTGGCTACTGTCCATCCGGGCACATCCTCGCTGTATATTTCTACGTCGGCAGTCTCAATTACTGCGTCCACACCTTCTACATTCAGCGTAATGTTGCCATTTCTTTCGAGGGCCGCAATTTGCTCCTGTGTCATTTCTGTTACAGCAATGTTTATGCTCTTCATAAGTTTTCCGAACTTTTTGCCAAGTGTACGGAAATTACATTTTATCTTCTTTACAAGAATACCGTCGCCCTCGACAAATACAAGTTCTTTAACATTAACCTCGCTCAGAATCAATGCTTTTACTGCCTCAATTCTGTTTTTCATTGCCTCGTCGGTTGTGGGTATTGCTATTTTCTGCAAGGGCTGACGCACGATTATGTGTTCCTTTTTGCGCAACGCAAGCACCATCGACGAAATTTGCTGTGCAAGTTCCATGCGGTACTCAAGCTCTTTATCGACACATGCATTGTCGCACTCGGGATATTTTGCAAGATGCACCGAGCTATACTCGCAGCCTGTTACACTTGTCATGTCTTTGTATAGACGCTCTGCATAGAATGGTGCAAAGGGTGCAATGAGTCGTGCAACAGTTTCGAGACACGTGTAGAGTGTCTGATAAGCCGAGAGTTTGTCTTTGCTCATTTCCGAACCCCAGAAACGTTTGCGGCTGAGACGAACGAACCAGTTGCTGACATTGTCGATGACAAAATCCTGTATCAGACGACCGGCCTTTGTCGGTTCATAATCGTTGAGGCAATCGTTTACATTCTTCACAAGTGAGTTAAGTTCCGAAATTATCCATCTGTCAAGTTCGGGACGTTCAGCGACAGGAATCATGGGCTCGGCAAATGTAAAGCCATCGACGTTGGCGTACATTGTGAAGAAACTATATGTCTGATACAGCTTGCCGAAGAACGAGCGGGTAACCTCTTTTACTCCCTCTTCGTTGAAACGCAGGTTGTCCCAAGGTGCTGAGTTTGTAATCATGTACCAACGAAGTGCGTCGCTACCATATTGCTCGATTGTTCCGAACGGGTCTACGGCGTTGCCGAGGCGTTTGGACATTTTATCGCCATTTTTGTCGAGCACAAGGCCGTTGGAAATTACAGTCTTGTATGCCACGCTGTCAAATACCATTGTACCTATTGCGTGTAAGGTGTAGAACCATCCGCGTGTCTGGTCCACTCCCTCGGCAATAAAATCGGCAGGATAGATCGAGCCATTGTCAAACACCTCTTTATTTTCGAATGGATAGTGTATTTGTGCATAAGGCATTGCGCCCGAGTCGAACCATACGTCTATGAGGTCAAGTTCGCGTTTCATCACCTCGCCTGTCGATGATACAAGTTTAATGTCATCGACGTAGGGACGGTGAAGGTCAATCTTGTTATAATTTTCGCGGCTGTAATCACCGGGAACAAAGCCTTTATCTTTATAAGGATTGCTCTGCATGATGCCTGCTGCAACAGATTTTTCTATTTCGTTGTATAGTTCCTCTATTGAACCTATGCAGATAGCCTCGCCACTCTCGCTGGTCCAAATGGGAAGGGGGGTTCCCCAGTAGCGACTGCGGCTGAGGTTCCAGTCGTTAAGATTTTCGAGCCATTTTCCGAAACGTCCTGTACCTGTCGATTCGGGTTTCCATGTTATGCTTTTGTTCAGTTGTGACATGCGCTCTTTCATTGCCGATGCTTTTATGAACCAGCTATCGAGCGGATAGTAAAGTACAGGTTTGTCGGTGCGCCAGCAATGAGGGTAATTATGCACATGTTTCTCAATTTTGAATACTTTGTTCTGCTGTTTCATCCACATGCAGAGTTGTATGTCGAGTGTCTCGTCTTTTGCTGCAGCCTTTTCGTCGAATTTACCTTCTACGGTGTATTTTGGATTGTATGCATTCTTAACATAAGCTCCGGCATACTGAGCATATACCTCTGTGTCTACACAGTTTTTCACAAATTCTTCGTCAAGTTCGTCGAGCACCCAGAAACGTCCTTGAAAATCGACCATCGGACGTGTCTCGCCCTTTTTGTTTACCATGAAGAGCGAGGGAATGCCTGCTGCTTTTGCTACGGCAGCGTCGTCGGCACCGAAAGTGGGTGCGATGTGTACAATACCTGTACCATCCTCGGTGGTAACATAGTCACCGGGAATTACGCGGAACGCATCTTGCGAAGGTATTATTGAGCCATTTTCCTCTTTTACGACGGGTTTAACCCAAGGGAACAGTTGTTCGTAGTGCATGCCCACAAGGTCGGTTCCTTTATATTCGTCGACAATTTTATATGGGATAATTTTATCGCCCTGTTTGTAGCTGTCGAGTGGTAATTCTGCACCGGCGGGGTTAAAGTGTGCTGCAAGCAGAGCCTTGGCCAACACCACAGTGACAGGTTCACCCGAATAGGCATTGTATGTCTGCACTGCAACATAATCAATTTTTGGGCCGACACACAAAGCTGTGTTCGATGGCAATGTCCAAGGGGTTGTTGTCCAAGCTATAAAATAAGGTGTGCCCCACTCTGTCATTTCGGGCTTGGGGTCAATCATGCGAAACTGTGCAACAGCCGTAGTGTCTTTTACGTCACGGTAGCAGCCGGGCTGGTTAAGCTCGTGTGAACTGAGGCCTGTTCCTGCTGCCGGAGAATAGGGCTGAATTGTATAGCCTTTATAAAGCAGTCCTTTGTTGTAAAGTTGCTTGAGCAACCACCAAAGTGTTTCTATGTAACTGTTTTCGTATGTGATATATGGGTTCTCAAGGTCTACCCAGTATCCCATTTTGCGAGTAAGGTCTACCCATTCACGAGTGTATTTCATTACCTCTTCGCGACAATTTTTGTTGTAATCGTCTACTGATATTTTTTTACCAATATCCTCTTTGGTGATATTAAGTTTCTTTTCTACACCAAGTTCAACGGGCAGTCCGTGTGTGTCCCAACCGGCCTTGCGCTTAACTTGGAAACCTTTCATTGTTTTGAAACGGCAGAAAGTGTCTTTTATGGCACGTGCCATTACGTGGTGAATTCCCGGCATTCC
>CAZXIQ010000131.1:0-5454 GCA_964640785.1 uncultured Bacteroidaceae bacterium
ATCATTCCGTATGCTTGCTTTGTTACACGTTCAAGGTCGTTCATCGCTCCGGTGGATATTTTGCCGATGAACAGTTCTTCGGCTGCGCGGCCGCCAAGAATGGCGCACATTTCGTCGAGCATCTGCTCTTTTGTCGTTATTTGTCGTTCCTCGGGCAGATACCATGCTGCTCCTAATGCGCGTCCACGTGGTACTATTGTTACCTTTATCAAGGGGTTCGCGTGCTCAAGGAACCACGACAATGTTGCATGTCCCGCCTCGTGCAGTGCTATTGTTCTTTTCTCTTTGTCTGTCATCACTTTGGTCTTTTTCTCTAATCCACCGATTATGCGGTCTACGGCATCGAGAAAATCCTGTTTATCGACAGCTTTCTTCTGGTGGCGCGCAGCGATAAGCGCGGCCTCGTTGCATACGTTGGCAATATCAGCTCCCGAAAATCCCGGGGTCTGTCGGGCAAGCAGGTCTACATCTACCGACACGTCGAGCTTTAATGGACGCAGATGTACACCGAATACCTCTTTGCGCTCGTTGAGGTCGGGCAGGTCTACGTGTATTTGTCTGTCGAAACGTCCGGCGCGTAAAAGTGCTTTGTCGAGAATGTCCACACGGTTCGTGGCGGCCATTATGATGATGCCGCTGTTTGTGCCGAATCCGTCCATCTCTGTCAGCAGTTGGTTGAGGGTGTTCTCGCGCTCGTCGTTACCGCCCATCGACGGGTTTTTTCCACGGGCACGTCCCACGGCGTCAATCTCGTCAATGAAGATGATACAGGGGGCTTTTTCTTTTGCCTGACGGAAAAGGTCGCGCACGCGCGATGCGCCTACTCCAACGAACATTTCTACAAAGTCCGAGCCCGAGAGTGAGAAGAACGGCACCTCAGCTTCGCCGGCAACAGCCTTGGCGAGCAGTGTCTTTCCTGTTCCGGGAGGGCCTACAAGTAGCGCGCCTTTGGGAATTTTTCCGCCAAGGTCGGTGTAACGTTGTGGGTTGCGTAAAAAATCAACAATCTCTTGTACCTCTTGCTTTGCCCCCTCTTGTCCTGCAACGTCTTTGAATGTCACACGGTTTTTGTCATCTTTTTCAAAGAGTTTGGCTTTTGACTTTCCAACATTGAATACTCCGCCTTGTGCGCCTCCGCCTCCACTCATGCGACGCATCAGGAATATCCATATTCCAACAAAGGCTATCAATGGGAATATGTTCCAAAAGAGGTTGCCCCAATAGTCGGGCTTTTTGTCATACTTTATTGTACCGTTGTATTTTCCATCGGCCTCTTGGCTGTTGATAAACTCTTCGAATTTATCTTTTGAACCAATTTGCGATACAACTTTCGGACGTTCCCCTATACGTGCCTTGCGCTCGGTGAAAATATATTTTGCCGAGTCGGGGAGAATGAATGCTTCAACTTCGTAATTGTCGTAAACGGTTATTTCGCCTACGTATCCTTTTTCTATATAGTTCTTAAGTTCGGTATAATCTGCCTCTTTTACCATAGAACTTCCATTGCCGCCATTCAAATATATGAAAAGCAACACAGCACCGGCTACAATGTATAGCCATGTGAAGTTGAATTGTGGCAATTTTTTTGGTTGTTTTATTTCAGTAGCCATATATTATTAATCAAGGTCGGGGATAGTTTCAAGTTTGGCATCTGCCCACAAATGTTCAATGTCGTAGAACTCGCGTGTCTCGGGCATAAAAATGTGTACAAGTACTTCGCCGTAGTCCATTGCCACCCATTGTGCGTTGCGCAGGCCGTCAATGGCCATCGGACGGTAGCCGGTTGCTTTTTTTACCATATATTCTACCGAATCGGTGATTGCGCTTACTTGTGTGGGTGAGTTTCCGTTACATATAACGAAATAATCGCATATTGTGTTTCCCAGATTTGTTAAATCGGCAATGATTATTCCTTTTCCTTTTTTTTCTTGAATAGCTTCTGTAATCTCTTTCAAGAGAACTTTTGTGTCAATTCTTTCCGACATGAATAGTGTTTTTATATTAATTTCAGTATTTATGCTGCAAAGATAGCGCTAGCCGAGAGCAATACAAAATAAACTTGTTTGTTTTTATTGCCGAGGCGACGCCTGTTTTCGTGGCATTTATGCTGCAAAGATAGTCTCTTTTATGTATCAAAATGTCCCGCTGTTATGTTTTTTTAGTTTTTTTACGAAAAAAAATATTGAAAACATTTTTTTTTGCAAAAAAAGTGCTACCTTTGCAACGCAATTGACCGATGGTGTAATGGTAACACTACAGATTCTGGTCCTGTCATTCAAGGTTCGAGTCCTTGTCGGTCAACAAAAAGCATCGCATATGCGATGCTTTTTTTGTATACTACCCCTATCTGCTTTTTCTTCACCTGCCCTTTTTTATAAAATGTAACAATTTACAAGGAAAGATTTTCCTTAAAGTTTCGGGATTGTGGAAGATTATACCTATTTTTGTAGACTTAAGTTTACAAAAATGTAAATGGAAAAGTTGAATAAATACGATCTTATATCAATAATAGGCCCCACAGCTTGCGGAAAGACTGCATTGGCTGTGGCTGTGGCTCGTGACATTGGCGGTGAAATTCTTAGTGCCGACAGTCGTCAGGTTTATCGGGGAATGAATATTGGTACAGGAAAAGATATTTCGGAATATGGCGAAGGTGCCGGACGCACCCCTTATCATCTTATAGATATTGTCGATGCCGGTGAAAAATATAACCTTTTTGAATTTCAGCGCGATTTTCTAAATTCATATAACGATGTTGTTGCTCGTGGCGCAGTGCCTGTGTTGTGTGGCGGCAGCGGGCTGTATGTCGAGTCGGTGCTGCGTGGTTATCGCTTGATACCAGTCCCCGAAAATAGCGAGTTGCGCGAACGTCTCGAAAAACTTTCACTCGAGCAACTGACAGAAATATTGTCCACCTATAAAGTGTTGCATAATACTACCGATGTTGATACAAAAAAACGTGCCATACGTGCCATAGAGATTGAAGAACATTATGCCCGCACTCCGCAACACGAACGTGAATTTCCATTGCTTGCTCCTCTTATAATAGGGCTTGATGTTGCTCGCGAGGTTCGTCGCGAACGTATTACCCGTCGTCTTGTTGCACGCCTCGACGAGGGGCTTGTCGATGAAGTGCGCATGCTGCTTGATAAAGGCCTCGCTCCCGAGCAACTTATATATTACGGTCTTGAATATAAGTTCGTGACACTCTACGTTACCGGCGCTATGAGTTACGACGAAATGTTTAAAGGGCTGGAAACAGCCATCCATCAGTTTGCAAAAAGGCAGATGACGTGGTTCAGGGGCATGGAACGTCGTGGGTTGAAAATAAATTGGATAGATGCTTCTCGGCCAATGGAAGAGAATGTAGAAATAATAAAAAAAATGTACTATGGTGGCAATGCGACTTAACGACCGCCGCAGATGGGGAATAATCTATTGTCCCCGCATAGGTGTAGTTAATAAAATAAAAAAATGGCGCGAAATAAGAGCCTATCTTGTCGAGAAGGGTGTAACATACGACTATATTCAGTCCGAAGATTACGGCTCGGTGGAACGCTTGGCCCGAATGCTTGCCGATAATGGTTACGAGACAATAGTGATAGTTGGTGGTGACGGAGCATTGCAGGATGCTCTCAACGGAATAATGTTGTCCGAAAATTGCCGTAACGTCTCTTTGGGAATAATTCCGAATGGAATAGCAAATGACTTTGCCAATTACTGGGGCATAGGCGAGAGTGATTATAAACGTGCCATCGACTATATAATAGCCGGCAGGACAAGAAAAATAGACGTCGGATGTTGTAGTTATGTCACCGACGAGGGCGAGCAGACACGATATTTTATGAATGTCGTGAATATTGGGCTCAGCGCAAATATTGTTGAAATTGCCAATAAAAAAGTAAAAGCTCCTTTTGCAAAATATATCTCTCACGCACGAACAATGATGTTGTTGCTGCTGCATCGCAACAGTTACAATATAAAGATGCGTCTGAATAATCAAACAGTCGAAAGTTCTTTGATGATGCTGTGTGTGGGAAACGCACGCGGCTATGGAATGACGCCGAGCGCAGTACCTTATAATGGCTTTTTGGATGTCTCGGCAATAGCCTATCCTAAATTTTTCGGCCTTGTTCAAGGCCTTTACATGTTGCTCAAACGCCGCATAATGAACTATAAACTCATGGAGCCTTACCGTACAACGGAAATTGTAATAGAGAGTGTCGGTGGTGCGCGTGCCGGAATCGACGGACGCCCTTTTGCTCCCACTTATCCATTGAAAATAACGATAATGCAAGAAAAATTAAACCTTATAATACCAAAATAAAGAATCATGACTATACGAGATTTGACAGCTACCGATAAGTTTTTTCTTTTTGCAGGTCCTTGTGTCATAGAAAATGAGGAAATGGCAATGAGAATAGCCGAAAGAATTGTTGCAATGACAAGCGATAGGGGCATCCCCTATGTGTTTAAAGGTTCCTATCGCAAGGCCAATCGTTCGAGAATAGACTCATTCACGGGAATAGGCGACGAGGCGGCTTTACGTATATTGCGAAAAGTGCGCGAAACATTCAATATTCCTGTTGTGACCGACATACATTCAGTCGAAGAGGCCGAGGTTGCAGCCGAGTATGTGGATGTGTTGCAAATTCCGGCTTTCCTTTGCCGTCAGACAGACTTGTTGTCGGCTGCTGCAAAGACCGGACGCATCGTAAATATAAAAAAAGGACAATTCCTCTCGCCGCAAGCTATGAAATTTGCAGCAGAAAAGGTTGTTTCCGAGGGTGGCGAGGGGCGTGTGATGCTCACAGAGCGAGGCACCACTTTTGGCTATCAGGATTTAGTTGTTGATTTCAGGGGAATACCCCAGATGAAGTCTTTCGGCTATCCGGTGGTGATGGATATAACCCACTCGCTGCAACAGCCCAACCAGACGGCAGGTGTTACCGGAGGAATGCCCGAACTTATTGAAACTATGGCCAAGGCTGCCATTGCTGTCGGTGTTGATGGACTGTTTATAGAGACGCATGAAGACCCGACTGTCGCAAAAAGCGATGGCGCGAATATGCTCAAGCTCGACCTGCTCGAAGGGTTGCTCGATAGGGTGTTGCGCATAAAAGCAGCCTTGTAATTATTAGCCTGTTTATCATAAAATTTGTTTAAACGGAATTGTACTGCAATTTATGTTGCGCAATTCCGTTTATATGTTTGGAAATAGTTTGTAACTGTAAAAGCAATTTCCGTCAATAGTTATTCGGACGTTGATATTATGAATAGATGTACGTTGTATAAATATCTGCTATTGTGGTGCCTTGTTTCGGTCACCGCTCCGATATTTGCGACGCTACATAATGCCGATACTCTTATGGCGCGTTTTTTTTCGCGCAAGGCTGCCGGATATTATAATATAGGAGAATCCTTCGGTAATCTTTATGTGAAACAGCGTGTCGG
>CAZXIQ010000132.1:0-5434 GCA_964640785.1 uncultured Bacteroidaceae bacterium
TTTTCAAAAGATTAATTTAAAAATAAATTAAAATTCTTATATCGAACTCACGTTAATTACCATTGTAAAGTCCTTCATAACTGCCACAATCGACAACAGCATAAACAACTGTTTCTGCTTGGTATTCTCCACTGGGGTCGTTCCAGCCACTTTGTGCCCATGAAGTCATCCCGACAACCACAAGCATAATAAACATTAATAACTTTTTCACAACTGTAAAATTTAACAAAGTTTGTATTTTTATTTTTTTAACATCACTTTACACGCTTGCAAATATATGTTTAACGGAACAGTTGTTTTTGCACTGAAAGAACACACACTTGCACCCATAGGCACATTTCGTAAATATTTATACCCATAAGAGGTGTGCTTGGTTTTTGGGTGCAAGTTTTGTATATATTTGCAAATATTAACGATTATGATTTTGATAATGAATAACATTTTGTTATATATATTTATCGGCCTCTTTATTTTGACAGGCTGCATAGGAATAGATGGAGAGGAAAATGTTTCATTCGATAGCAACAACATCGCCGCCGACACACTATCCAATGCAGACGAAATATACCATTATATAAAACACTACGATTCCATAGGCGACGAAAGTACCGCCCTGATGTTACGACAAGAATATGGCTGCATCATGCGCAAAATGTCACAGCTCGAAGTAGCGATAGAAATGCACGACGCCTGCATAGTTTCGGCAGCAAAAATAAAAGACACCATTCAGCTCGTCAAAGCATTGAACAACCAAGCTGTAAATTATTGCATTGTAGGTAACATACACGAGGCTCAAAAGCATTACAACATAGCATTGATGCTTTGCGGAGGAGTACTTGATGAAAATTTAAAGAACGAGCTGCAAGACAAACTGTTTTTAATAGAAACCCAAGATGAGACATCTGACCTTGACACAAAATTATGGACAACAACAGCCATGCTGCTTGTTATCGGCTGCATTTATATCCTGTTCACTAAACAACGCCAGAAGACAGGCAGAAAAAAACTAAACTTTCATCGCAAAACATTGTACCAACCACATAGCTATGCAGAAATAATCATAGATATAATTCACAAATTTTGCCACCATACGTCACCCGACAGATTATCCCGACACGAAGAGGCCGGCGAATTTACAGTCAATTACGAAAATGCAGAATTACAAAAAATAATCGCAGAAATGACAGAACTAAACAAAGAAAAAACTAAAAACATTGAGAATGACCGTATGCCGAGAATTGTAAATAACACAAAAACAGACAACGCTCCTTACCCCAAGGAAGAATATATATTGATTGCCGAACATGACAATAATATGGCGTTGCTCATAACCAGCGTATTCGAGAACAATGGTTATCATTGCAAATTAGTAGCCGATATAACAACAGCGTGGCAATTCATACAACAGCAACCACCGATTGCACTGATTATCGACATAATGCTGCTCACAACAAACGAAATAGAATTTATAAACGACGCAGAAAACAACGTCCTTTTTAAAAGAGCGCCCATAATACTTACTTCGGCACAAGCCGACGACAAAAGCCTCATAGATAAAATACCCAATAACATAGAGTGCTATTTCGGCAAGCCCTTTATACCCGAGGAGCTACTGCTGAAAGCCTGTCGATTAATGAAAAAGAAATTTCCTTTGCAAAATATGGAAAATTTCAAACTTATTCCCAAAAGCACAACAGATAAAAACAAAGAATTTATTGAAAAAATCGACAAGTACATACACGAAAATATAATGCGCAACGACCTCAATGCCACAATGCTTGCCAAACACATGCTTATAAGCGTTGTTACGCTAAACAGAAAAATGAACACTATTGCAAACACCAACACAACGAACTATATTCGTCGGTGCAGATTGCAAAGAGCAAAATTCATGCTGATGAATACCAACATGACAATGGGTGAAATACAGGCCATGTGCGGCTTTGAATCGCCAAGCTATTTCTCGCGCGCCTTTAAAACCGAATATGGAGTTTCGCCCTCGGAATTCAGAAAAAAATAAACATTGGCAAGATGATATATATATGCACACACATGGAACAACGAAAGTGTGCTCGTTGCCTTGTGTAGCACAAAAGAGCACAAAAAGCATTTAATACTACAATATCAACAAATTACTTCGCAACACCCTCTTTAAACATATCCAAAGGCGTCATTCCATATTCGTCCTTGAACTGACGACGAAATGTATAGGCATTATTAAACCCGCATAGTTTCCACAAAGCAGTAATGGTTAAATCGGGATATTCCTTTTTAAGTTTCAGGAAATGTGCCAAGCGAAGTTTTTTTATAAGAGTAGGAAAAGTGACATCAAGCTCAGTATTAACGAATCGTGACGCATAGCTGCGGTTAGTGCCCAAGTCCATAGCAAAATCATTTATCGAATACTCTGCCCTTGTGAAAACAATTCCTTCTGGCTGAGCAATCGTGCATACTTCTGTTTTAATTCTGCTGCCGAATAAGTCATTCCTACATTATATAAAATGATAAACTCCATGCAAAAATGGAAATAATTTGTTTATCTCTTTTTCACTGAAAGACATCCGTTTTTTCACTGAGAAAACAAAACGTAAATATTTTGGTTCAATTTGTATATTTTAAGTAAGACCTATGAAAAATCACCTTTTCATTATCTGAAGAATTAAAAAATATAAATGCAACCTACTGAACATTTCACCTTCAGCAAGCTGTTGCAATCTTAACAATGCAGCAAATTCGCCCGACACAATATATAAAAAAACAAGCGAAATATCCACATAAACATAATAAATTGCCCATTTATCAGTTATTATTATAATGAGACACATCGGCCACATACTATATTTGCTCGTAGCAACCATACTCCTTTTCTCATGCAGCACCGACAAAGCCATAAGAAAAGGAGACCAGCTATATGCAATATACGAATATACCGAAGCAGCCAAACAATACAAAAAAGCCTACCGCAAGACAAAGGCAAAAGACAAGGCCAAGCGCGGAGTAATCGCATGGAAAATGGGCGAGTGTTACCGCAAGACAAACAACGCAGCCCGTGCAATGGGCAGCTACAAGAATGCCATACGCTACAACTACCCCGACAGCCTTGCCCACAGACATTTGGCCGATGCCCTGCTCATCAACGGCAACTACAAAGAAGCTATAAAAAGCTACGAAGCATTCCTTGCCATCGACAGCGACGACAGACTTGCACAGGTGGGGCTGCAAACAGCCAAGCAGTCGGCCGAATGGAAGAAAAACCCCACAAGATACATTGTCAAGAAAGCCAACGAACTTAACGGACAACGCAGCGACTACTGCCCCATGTACGTTGGCAGCGACACAACAATGATAGTAACAACCTCCACCCGCAAAGAGGCCACCGGCACCGACCTTAGCGGTGTTACAGGACAAAAGTTCGCCGACCTTTTCCTCACCAAACGCAACGATAAAGGAAAATGGCAAAAGACCGAACTTATACAAGGCGAGACAAATAGCGGTTACGAAGATGGAGCATGCGCCTTTACCCCCGACGGAAAGACAATGTACTTCACACGCTGCGTCACCGACGAACAGTTCCCACGTTTCGCAGCCATATACCGCAGCCCGCGCAAAGATGCCACATGGGGCAAGCCCGAGCCCATAAAAATATCCTCGGACACCCTGTCGTCCTATGCCCACCCCGCAGTGTCGCCCGACGGCGAATGGCTCTACTTTGCCTCGAACATGGCAGGAGGTATGGGCGGGTTCGACATTTGGCGATTCTACATAGGCGGCAACCAATTCAAGGCCGGAATTTTAGAAAATCTCGGCGAACAGATAAACACTGAAGGCGACGAACTATTCCCGGCATTCGGACCCGGCAAAGAGCTCTATTTCTCGTCGAACGGCTACCCGGGCATGGGCGGACTCGACATCTACTATGCCACACAGGTAAACGACAGCACATACAAGATAAATAACATGATGGCACCGGTAAACTCCAACGCCGACGACTTTGGAATAACCTTTGCCCCGGAACTCTATCGCGGCTATTTCTCGTCCAACAGAAACGACGCCCGCGGGTGGGACCACATATACTCATTCTACCTGCCCGAGACAGTACACACGCTACACGGATGGCTATACGAAAAAGATGGCTACGAACTGCCCGAAGGCGTTATTCACATGATAGGCAACGACGGCTCCAAAAACAGCATAGGAGTGATGAAAGACGGCTCATACTCGGTGCGCGTAACGCCGGGAGTGGAATATGTACTGCTTGGCACATGCAAAGGCTACCTTAACGCCATGCAGGAACTCAAGACCACCGACCAAACAGGCAAAGTGGAATATCAGCGCGACTTTGAATTGGCCTCCATCACCCGTCCGGTGCTCATCGACAACATCTTCTACGAATTTGACAAAGCCACCCTTACACCCGA
This sequence comes from uncultured Bacteroidaceae bacterium, assembly GCA_964640785.1. Lineage (GTDB taxonomy): Bacteria > Bacteroidota > Bacteroidia > Bacteroidales > Bacteroidaceae > HGM04593. Next base: position 4,419 of record CAZXIQ010000132.1, read on the forward strand.
GTCGGCAGCCTCGCTCGACGAACTTGTGACACTGCTCGAAAACAACCCCAACGTCACCATAGAGCTAAGCTCACATTGCGACTTCAGAGGCAGCGACAAATACAATGAAAAACTGTCGCAAAAAAGAGCAGAATCGGTTGTAAAATACCTAATAGAGCATGGAATAGACGCCGAGCGTCTCACAGCAAAAGGCTACGGCGAGAGCCGTCCGAAAACCATACTGAAAAAACTCACCGAAAAATATCCTTTCCTCAAAGAGAACGACGTACTTACCGAGCAGTTCATAAACGCACTTTCCAACGAAGAGGAACAGGAAATATGTCATCAACTGAACCGTCGCACAGAGTTCCAAGTACTACGCACAACGTACAAACTATACGAATAGCACCTTGCTACAAGCGAAAAACGAGATTATGGCATTATTTCAATAAAAAGACATAATGCTATAATCTCTTGTGCTTTTATTTTGATGTTATAATAGCAAGTGTTACTTTTGTAAAAACGATTTTTATGAAAATAAACACTTTTTTACAACACGCACTTTTCATAATTTTATTAAGTTCAAATCTTGCAACACAAGCGCAAAGAATAATAAACTTTTCCTACGACGCGGCAGGCAACAGAACTATACGCGAAGAGGCCGTACCGATAATGTTATTAATGGACAATGCCGACATATCCACAAAAATAGATATAGATTCGGGAAACAAAATATCTATTGCAGCAGATAAAAATAAAAATATTGAAATAAAATTTGAAAATAAGAACAAAGAAGAACTGACTGGCAATTATATTCTTTACGATATCTCCGGAAGAATTGTAAAAAAATCACTTTACGGCGAAAATTGCTTTAACATAGAACTTGAAACTCTTCCTCGCGACATATACGTACTGCGCATACAATGCAACAACAAAGTTGTGACACGTAAAATTAGAAACTGTTTAAATTTATGTCCTTGAAATTTTTATAGCTCTTTTTTAGTATGTTTTTTCATTTATCAAAGGCGCATAGCGGG
>CAZXIQ010000133.1:0-5421 GCA_964640785.1 uncultured Bacteroidaceae bacterium
GGTATTACCATAGATACACTCCAAGTCATATTTATTGTATCCGGGCTTTCCAAAATCGCATGTGATGACAGGAATCACCTGCTCACTGCCTGTACCATTGAAAGTGATTATTTTATCGGCGATGAGCGAGTCGGGAGTATCAGTATCATAAACCTTCATGCGGAAACGAGCCGTACAATTCTTTTTAAATGTAACGTTCATCTTAAGGTTGGCAACACCCGAAGGAGTATTGAAGAAATAAACCGCATGGGCGTTTCTGTTGGACCAATTAGTAAGTTTCTTTGTCACTCTGAGCCTGTCACCATCACCCTCTTTATCGGCAGTTTCTTGAGGAATAGAGATACCCGAACCGGCCTTTCCGTCAATTTCAACATATCCGTGACCGGCTGTAATATCGTAATTTACCTTGGCATAATTAACCACAGGAGTAACAATTTTCACCGTATCGGCAAACGTAGATTTTCCCTCGGCATTAGTCCACTTTACACGATAATAATTTTCGCCAAAGACACGAACATTCAACGTTCTTTCTGTTTCATTGGGAAGCGTGTAGAACGTCTTGCCATCAGTAGAAAGAGACCACGCATACTTTGTTCCCTCATTAGTGGATGTAAGCGTTACAGAGTCACCAATAGCGACGGTAATCTCTTTCTGCGCATGTGCCGTACCGAATGCAAACAGCATTGCGGTCACAAACAAAAATTTCAAATAATTTTTCATTATATAATAATTTAGAATTTATAAATCGAACATTACACAAGAGTACTTAAGGGCAAAGATACAATAATATTCCAATATAAATTTTAACTTACATACATTTTTTATATGTTAAAATGTTAAACAACAAAACCGAGCAAGAAATATTCAAAAAAAAGTTGAAGTTATTTTAATTATAAAACATTATGATTATCTTTGCATGATACTAAGAAACTGTTTAAGTTTATATCGCCAATTTTTTATAGAGCAAAAACAGAAACAAACACCATGACAAAATCAGGTAAGAGCAAGAAATATTTTTTAATATCGTTGGGTGGAATCATTTTGGGATTCTCGTTATTGATTGTATTTAATTGGCTGTGGGATAAAAGTTCGACTAACGAATCGTGCATGTCGTGCCACTACCACACCGACTCAGATGCAAGTTGGAAACAATCCATGCACCACAACAGCAAAAGCGGTGTAATGACCGACTGTGCAGCCTGCCATCTTCCGCCAAAAGGAACATTAGACTACACTAAAGCCAAACTCTCAACAGGAATGAAGGACATCTGGTCCTATCTTACAAAAGACAAAGAAGAAATAGACTGGGACAGCAAAGGCGAACTTGAATACGCCCGTAAAATCGTGTATAACGAATCGTGCAAAGCCTGCCACGTAAACATATACCCCGAGGGCATCACAGACGAAGGCATCACCGCACACCTTTATTACGACGAGAATGAAGAAAAGCTCGACCTGCAATGTATCAGTTGCCATCTGGACGCAGGTCACTATAACCCCAACTATCAACACGCCGCATTGAAAGAGGTACCCACAACAAGTGGAGAAATACACACAGAAACAACAAAGATAACCACATTCGATAACTTTACAGAAAAAGTTCCCGGGACATCGGCAACAATCAACATGATAGCCATTCCCGGCGGCTCATTCACAATAGGCTCGCCCGAGTCAGAACCTTTCCACAAAAACAACGAATCGCCCCAACGTCAAGTGGAAATATCGCCATTCTTCATGAGCGAAGTAGAGATTACATGGAACCAATATTGGGCGTTCTACGCCGAGACAATGTCCGAAGGACGCACACCCCCGACAGTAATTTACGAAAATAACTCACGCGAAGATATTGACGCAGTAAGCGGCCCCACTCCCCCATTCGGCTCACCCGACCAAGGCTGGGGCATGGGCGAACGTCCCGCAATCACCATGACACACTACGCAGCAGAAACATTCTGCCAGTGGCTCACGCTGAAGACCGGCAAGAAATATCGCCTGCCGACAGAGGCCGAGTGGGAATACGCCGTTCGTGGCGGAACATCGACACCATACTTCTTTGAAGGCAGTCCCAACGACTACACCAACGAAGGTTTTTGGAACGAAATGTTCGGAGCCGACACCACACGCATAAACAGCTATGTAATTTATGCCAACAACAGCAAGAACCGTTCACAGGAACCCGACAAAGTATTGGCCAATCCCTTTGGCCTGAAGAACATGTTGGGCAACGTAATGGAATATTGCTCAGACTGGTACGCCGAGGACGCATACAGCAACCTGACAGACGGCGTTAAAAACCCCAAAGGCCCCGACAGTGGTACAGAATATGTAGTGCGCGGAGGAACATACGCCAGCGATGCAGCCGACCTGCGCAGTGCAGCCAGAGACCACACACGTCACGACGATTGGTTGCGCACAGACCCGCAAAACCCGAAAAGTATTTGGTGGTACTCCGATATTCGCGGCATAGGATTCCGCGTAGTATGTGAAGTACCCGAAGGAATAAACAATTAACAAATAAAACATACACACAAATGAGTGAAGAGAAAATGAACAGAAGAGGCTTTTTAAAAGCATCTTCAATACTTGGCGTAGGCAGCGTTGTTGGCGCATCGGCACTTCTCGCTGCATGTAGTAAAGAGGAAAAACCGGTTCCTCTGAAACAGCCCGGAGAATTCTATGTACCCGAACTCCCCGACAAGGCTATCGACGGAAAAGAGCTTAAAGTAGGCCTCGTTGGTTGCGGCGGTCGCGGTCGTGGTGCCGTTCAAAATGTATTGGAAGCAGCCAACAACATCAAAGTAGTGGCATTGGGAGACGTATTCCCCGACAAAGTAGAAAACGTCCGCAATCATTTAAAGACAAAATACCAGCAGGAAGTTCCCGCCGAGAACTGCTTTGTAGGATTCGACGCATACAAACAGGTTATCGACTCGGGCATCGACATGGTTATTCTGACCACTCCCCCTAACTTCCGCCCCATACATTTCCAGTACGCTACACAGAAAAACAAGCACTCATTCCTTGAAAAGCCCATTGCCGTAGACCCCAAAGGCTACCGCACAGTAATGGCAGCCGCAAAGCAGGCAAAAGCTAAAAACCTGAGCGTGGTTACAGGATTGCAGCGTCGTCACGAGCGTCGTTACGTAGAGGCAAACAAACAGATTCAAGCAGGTCTCATAGGCGAAATTACAGGCGGCAACGTTTATTGGAATCAGAGCATGCTGTGGTACAGAAACCGCGAAAATAACTGGAGCGACATGGAGTGGATGATACGCGACTGGGTAAACTGGAAGTGGCTTTCGGGCGACCACATCGTGGAACAACACGTACACAACATCGACGTATTCATGTGGATGTCAGGTCTTAAAATTGCCAAGGCAACAGGTTTCGGCAGCCGCCAGCGTCGTATAACAGGCGACCAATATGACAATTTCAGCATAGACTTTGAAATGGAGAACGGTGTACATCTGCACAGTATGTGTCGCCAGCTCGATGGTTGCAGCAGCAAAATCGGCGAAATCATACAAGGTACAAAAGGCTCGTGGAACAGCATGACAAACGAGATTAAGGACCTTCAGGGCAACGTAATATGGAAATTCGACAACGAGGCAGCTCAAGCCGAATTCAAACAACACAACCCCTACGTGCTCGAACATGTCGATTGGGTGAACCACATACGCAAAGGTACCGGTTACGACGAGGCAACAGACTGTGCAATATCCTGCTTGGCCGGAATAATGGGACGCGAATCGGCATACAAAGGCAGCACCATCACATGGGACGAAATAAGCAAGTCCGACCTTGATTATATGCCCGAAAAATTGGAATTGGGAACAATGGACATGACAGCACCATTGTATCAAGTGGAAATTCCCGGTAAAGAGCAAAAATAAAAGCATATAAGAAACTGTTTAAATATACCACTATGAACAGAAGAAAATTTTTGACAACCTCAATATGCGGCGCAGCTTCTATGGCCGTAGCAACATCGGGTACATCCATACTCACCTCATGTGCAGCAGACGCCAAAAAGCCCACAACCGAGCTTCGCATTTCGTTTCAGGAAGGCACCGCTCCCGGTAGCAACCTGAACGAAAAGCTCGACTACATGGAAAAAATGGGTGTCGTAGGCTTTGAGCCCGGCGGAAGAAACCTCGCGAACAGAGTAAAAGATTTACAGCAGGCTCTTTCGGGCCGCAACATAAAAATTTCGGCTATCTGCGCAGGTTTCAGCGGATTCATCTTGGCCGAGGACCCGCAGGTAAAAGCAGAATTCGACTCAACCATGCGCGACATTATCGCAGCAGCCGGAGAGTTAGGCTCAACAGGCGTCATTATGGTTCCTGCCTTTAATTGGCAAAATCCATGCAAACCCCACACACTTGCAACACGTGAGTATTTGTGCGAGCAGATGCACGAGTTAGGAGAGTATGCATTGAAACACAACACCACCGTTATTCTTGAACCGCTTAACCGCAGAGAGGCACACTATCTGAGACTTGTTTCCGACGCAGCAGCCATCTGCCGCGACTCCAAGAGCGCAGGTGTAAAATGTATGGGCGACTTCTGGCACATGCAGGAAGACACTTCGGACTATGCAGCATTCCTCTCGGCAGGAAAAGAGTACCTGCAACACGTACACATTGCCAGCCGTGGCCGCCGCATAATGCCGGGCGAAGATGGTGAGCTTGACAACTACGTAGAAGGTTTCCGCGCACTTAAAGAAATGAACTACCCATACTACGTAAGTTTCGAGTGTGGAACAAAAGGCGAAAGAGAACAAACGGTAAAAGCCGCCCTTGAACTTATTCGCGCACAATGGGAGCAAGCATAAAAATGATGCTCTCGCAACATTATAAAAAAACAGTTGTACGCTGTGCTTGCATAATAATGGCAGGCACAGCGTTACAATTATTTACCGGCGAAGTAAACACATCGTTTTTCGAATATCCTTGGGGCATTGTATTGGCAGCAAATTACCTGTATCTGCTTGTACTTATATCTTTCAACAAAGAAAAATGGAAATGGACAGAGCATTTTACAGGCCGCACAACCTATATAACATCGCTGACAACAATGCTTGTGCTGACAATAATATTCGGTCTTATTCGTCAAGATGGAACCGGGACAGGCCTGATAGGCGCGCTTGGCTTTTCACAGATGAAACATTCATGGATATTCAACATATTCCTGCTACACTTCACAAGCGTCACAGGAATTAAAGCCATCGACGACTTACGAAACATAAAAAACCGCAAGCCTCACACAATAATCATGCACACAGCATTTTTTGCGATACTGATAGCAGGGATTTTCGGCAGCGGAGAAAAAAGAAGAATCAGACTGACAGCCATACAGGGCGAGCCTGTAAACATAGGAACAACCGACAAAGGAGAAAAGGTTGAACTACCTTTTATAATA
>CAZXIQ010000134.1:0-5400 GCA_964640785.1 uncultured Bacteroidaceae bacterium
GTAAAAAGTGCGGTCTTTGCGCAATACAACATTAAACAAGAGGCATTTGTGCCTCAATTGTGGATGGAATTTTCTGTTGCAAAGAGGTTCTATCTTCTTTCGCGTTCAATATATAATACTCGCACGGAAAAATATTCTCATGGTCTTGCAGGTACCATAAAACTCCCTCATCGCCTTTCGATAGACGCAACATGGGACAATATGTTTCAGCAGGCCGGCACGCAACATCTCGACCGCTTTCAGATGGTAGGCGGTTATATAGGCCGACGTTTCATTGCAAACGCCGGCTACTCAATGCTTTATAAAAAAGGCTTTGTAACCAACCTGCGTCTGATATTCAGCAAATACTATTTCTTACAAATGAAATACGACGGAGGGCAGAATTCCTTCACCCTGACGTCGTATATCAATCTTTAAAAACTTTTTAAATTTATGTCGTCAGTTGTATGAATCCTGTATCAACTGACGTTATTAAACAATAAGCGAGGGCAAACACCCTCGCTTATTGTTTAATATTATTCAATTACAGCTGCAAATCCACCGTTCTTCACCATCTTAATCTCAATGGTACTGTTTTTTGTGACCTTCTGCTCTAACTTATTGTAGTGCATTGCCTGACGATCGGCGTTAATACCATCCTTGTATCCTGTGAGTTTATACTCCTTGTCGCCGAGGAAGTCAAGTTTGACATTGAATTTAAATTCATTTTCTTCGCCATTGCAAATACCGCCGATGAACCATTTGTCGCCTTTGCGTTTAGCAACAATAATGTATTTACCAACCTCTGTGGCAAGTGCGCGTGTCTCGTCCCATGTAGTGGGTACCGATGCGATGAATCGTGTACAATCGTCATTTTGATAGTATACCGAGGGGTTGTCGGCCAACATCTGAATAGCACTCTCAAGCACCACGTAAAGTGCCATCTGGTAGGCACGTGTACCCGATGCGACAGAATTTGGACGGCCACCCTGATTGTTGCCGGGCTGACGGTTGTTCATGCCTCCGGGTGTAAAGTCGGCAGCACCTACAGCGTTACGGATGAAGGGGAGGAACAATGTGTTGTCGGGACGACAGCCACCCATCTGCTCAAGGCCCAGCACTCCTTCGTAAGAGAGGAAGTTGGGGTACTCATACTCCAATCCCATAGGGGTGAACGAGCCGTGCATGTCCACAAGGAGTTTGTTCTTAGCTGCCTCTTGCATCACTCTCTTGTAGAAGTTTACCATCCATTGGTCAGAATGATCCATAAAGTCAATCTTCACTCCTGCTACGCCCCATTCGGCATATTTCTTAAAGATGTCGAAGTTTTGTTCTACTGTCAGCCAAGGTAACCAGATTATGATTCCCACACCCTTTTCCTTACCATATTTGATAAGTTTGTCAAGATGCATGTCGGGCTTTGCTGTGTAGGGGTCGCGTGTGCTTTTAGCCCAACCCTCGTCAAGAAGTATATATTCGATGCCATACTTTGCTGCAAAGTCAATGAAATAGGCGTATGTGTCGTAGTTGTTTCCTGCGCGGAAATTAACGTCGGGGCCGAATGGAACTGCGCCGTTCCACCACTCCCAGCTTACCTGACCGGGCTTAATCCAGTCTGTGTCGGTAAGTGCGCTCTTGCGTGCCAACTGTACGGGGATTGTCTGCTCGATGATGCCTTTTGAGTCGGTAACAACCACGAAACGCCACGGGAATGTGCGTTTGCCCTGTGTCTTTGCAATGTAGTATCCCTCTTCAGTGATAGTCCATCCGCGGTCACCACGAGGTTCCCATTTTATGGGAGCTTTAGGGAAAGCAGTAGAAATACCTTTACGGTTGCCTTTGAAGAACATACGGGGATAGTCGTCTACGTCGCTCTCGCCAATGAGCAGTTGTGTGTCGTTGCTACCCGAGAGGAGCATGGGAATTGTTGCAAGTTTATTGTCGTTCACCCACTCTTTTACATTTTTGTGCTGGTAGTGTGTCTCGTAAGAGGTGTTGAAAGAGTTACAGGGTTGAAAATGTGCTGTGAATCCGTCAGCGGGAATCATTGTGAAATATTCATTTTCGACGGTTACTTCACCCTTGATGTTTGTTACAAAGCGATAGGCTACGGCATTGTCCATCACTCGCATCTCTATTGAATATGAACCGAAATTTATTTTTGCTTCGGTGTATTTGCTCTCAATATTGGAGCATTTGATTGGAACAACGGGGTTGATAGTCTCGCTTACGCTCTTTTGCTTTACATTCTTTACAGCAGCGTCGCCACCGAGAGTCTTTCCGTCCACAATCATTCTGACGTCCTCAACTGTGTACATTTTTACTCCGTCGCGGTTTACCGTCCAGCCAAATTTACCTTTTTCGGTTGTAAGGTCTACTGTGATTTTTTTGTCGGGAGATGATATTTTTACCTGTCTCTCCGCATGTGTAACGATGGGAATCAATGCCAATAGCATTATGGCAGATACCTTTTTGATTAGTTTGTTCATAGTGCTTATTTAATTAAAATTTGCAGTTTATCGCAAAGATAATGTGTTTTAATGAATTTTAATATATGAGCATGGTGTTTTTTCAGTAGCCAAGATATTTTAGCAGCCCTTCGCAGCCAAGCACAATTTCTTTGTATGTTTTTGAGAAATTTCCATGATACCAAGGGTCGGAAATATCGCCACCGGCACATTGCCCTACATTCTGAAGGTCTTTAAAGTTGAAATCCAGCAGTTTCCATATTTTATTTTCAGGGTCGAATCCGGCAACTGCTCTCAGATTCCTAATGTTATAATGTTCCATCACTATAATCATGTCATACTCAATGTAATCTTCGCGAGTGATTTGTGTGGCGCGTTTCTTTTTGTCAATGGGAATGTTGTTGCATCCAAGCTCATAGGCAGCGGGCGGGTATATGCCGTTCCCAATCTCTTCGCTGCTTGTGGCAGCCGAGCGTATGTAAAATTCATTATCGAGGCCGCGCTTTGCAACCATATCCTTAAATATAAATTCCGCCATAGGCGAGCGGCAGATATTGCCGTGGCAAACGAATAATATTTTTTTCATATTTTTATATTAAAAAATCCGAATCGAAAGAGAGAGGTAACAGCTCCTTTGTACCACCTTCTATTATATAACACATCTGTGAGCCGTAGAGAATTATGCGCATGGGTTGTGAAAAACGTATTTCTGTCTCGAGCATTACCTGTCTGCATGCTCCGCAAGGGGATATTGGCCTCTCTACCTCTCCATTAATGTTGCGAGCCGCAATAGCCATTGCTGCGACAGCCTTATCGGGGTGTTGCGCTCCCGCATAGAACAGCGTTATGCGTTCGGCACATAGCCCCGAAGGGTAGGCTGCATTTTCTTGGTTGCTACCGCAGACAATCTCTCCGTCTGCGAGGCTTACGGCTGCGCCCACATTGAAATGAGAATAGGGTGCGTAGCTCTTTTGTGCAGCTTTGCGTGCGGCGTCCGCCAGCTGTCGGTCGGGCAGGGGCAGTTCATCATATGAACAGACCTTTACAACAGTGTTCAGTATAATCTCTTTCATAAGTTTTAAAGTTTACCTCAAATATAGTAAGAACTTGCGAGAAATATGAAACTCGTTTCAATATTTTTCAAAGCGAGTGCAGAATATATTCTATAAATATACGAACATTACCATAAAGATAAAATAAAGATTTGCATAAAAGTAATTTATTCACTTAATTTGTACTTTCGGAAAATAGATTTTATACATGAGACACATTTTCAGCATTGCAATAGTGGCGGTGGCGACGTTTGTATTTACAGGGTGCGGCACTTCCAAACAGATGTCACAGAAAAATAGTACGACAGTTACAAGCGCATCAAACTCTTACGAGGCATATATACTTACATATTATCCTATTGCCGTAGAGCAGATGCACCGTCACAAGATACCCGCCAGCATCACTTTGGCGCAAGGGCTTTTAGAGTCGGGAGCAGGGAAAAGTACCCTCACACAGAAGTCGAACAACCACTTTGGAATAAAAGCACACAATAATTGGCGCGGTCGCACCACAACCACAATGGACAATGGGCGTATGTGCGAGTTTCGTGTTTACAACAGTGCGCGCGAGTCATACGAAGACCACTCGCAGTTCCTTTTAAAGCCAAGGTACGCAGCCCTTTTCGACCTCAGTCCCACCGATTACAAAGGATGGGCGCGTGGGCTTAAAAAAGCCGGATATGCCGAAGACCCTGCTTACCCCCAGAAACTCATAAATCTTATAGAGCGTTACAGACTATACGAGTATGACAGATACTCGAAAAGAGACGTATCCCCACTGCTTGGCGGAAATGCCGATGGCGGTTTTTCGGGCAGCCGTCCCATCTTTTTGTCGAGCGGCCTTCTTTACGTGGTAGCAAATACGGGCGACACATTTAAGTCTCTTTCGAAAGAATTAGGTGTTTCGCGTCGCAAACTTATAAAATACAACGACCTTTATAAAGACTATAACATCAAGGCCGGAGATATTATATACCTCGAAAAGAAACGCAGTAAAGCCGTTAAAGAGTATCGTTTCCACACTACCGGCAACGGAGAGAGCCTTTATTCAATTTCTCAAAAATATGGCGTGCGTCTTAAAAACATCTATAAAATGAATCCCGAGTACGAGAGTTACGCAACTCTCAAAGTGGGCGATGTTGTAAGGCTCAGATAAACTCATCATCATATTAAGATAATGAAAATTGTCAGCTATAATATTTCACAGTGCACTCAAAGCAAAATAGATTATATGCTTGGAATGGATGCTGACTTATACATTGTCCCCGAATGCGCAAGTAAAGAGTATATACATCTTCCCGAAAAATATAATATACTGTGGACAGGCGATGAAGATATACGGCGAAAGGGGTTAGGGGTTATTTGGCATAATCGATTAAGTCTCTCTGTTGTCGATGGTTACAAGAAAATAAAACACCACCTTCCGTTGCAAGTTGATTGCAATGGGCTTTCTATGTTTATTCTTGCATGTTGGCCTAACATTTTAAATGAAAAGAAAAGCTATCCTCAGTTGCTTTTGGAGGCTTTGCGTGAGTACTCTTCTTATTTTAATGGCGGTGGGGCATTGGCTGTTGGCGATTTTAATTGTTTCATAGGTCAGAGCGGAGTAAGCAGAAGAACGGGCACTTTCGAGGATTGTATCTCTTATTTTGCAAAATATGCTATGAAAAGTCTTTATCATGAGCAAACCGGTGAAGAGTTTGGTTATGAGAGTGAGCATACTTTTTATTGGCATTTTAATGAAAAATATCCTTTTTTTCTTGATTATGCTTTTAGTAATGTACGTCCTAAAGAATTTAAAATAGGGGTGTGGAACAAATGTATAAGCGATCATAGACCTTTGTTGATAGAATTCTAAGCGATTTTTGTTTTTTTATCGGATACCAATAATATCTAACGTC
>CAZXIQ010000135.1:0-5390 GCA_964640785.1 uncultured Bacteroidaceae bacterium
TTACAATGGTTTTTTTGTCGGTTGTTGCTTTGTAGTCGATTTTAAGTTCGTTGTCGTCGGTGAATGTGTATATGACTGTTACATTCAAATTTCCGGGGAAGCCCTCTTCGCCGTCTGCCGATAGGTAGCTGAGCTTGACTGTCTGCTCGTCGATGCGTTCTGCGTCCCATACGCGGGCGTGGAATCCTGTGGGGCCGCCGTGCAGGTGGTTGGGACCGTTGTTTACTGCAAGTTGATACTCTTGCCCGTCAATGGTGAACTTTCCTTTGCAGATGCGGTTTCCGTAACGTCCCACAAGGGTGCTGAGGAAGGGCTCGGGGTTGTTGTTGATGTGATTTTCGATGCTATCGTGTGCCTGAATTACATTAGCGTAATTTCCGTTACGGTCGGGGACCATAATACTGAGAATTGCACCGCCGTAGTTGGTTATGGCAACTTCGCAACCTTTGTTGTTTTTAAGAGTGTAAAGAGCGGTTTTTTTACCTTTTATGCTCTTTTTAAAGTCGGCGGCTTTAAGCCCCGAGAGGTTTCTTTTACAGCAACTCATATTTTTAATTTTATTGCATTTGGTTATTGTTTATGCGAAACGATGTGTGCTTTTTTGCAAATAAATCAGATGGTGCTGCTTTATTTTGATGCGCAAGTACCCTTATTTCGCAACTATTTTGCAAATAAAATAAAAATATATCTTTTAACAAAATAATGTGCGAGGTTTTTTATTTGCTATTCGAATTTTGCAAAAATATTACCACCGCCTAAAAACCATAAGACTTTTAGGCGGTGGTAATGTCGATTGTTGTCTTTGACTATTTCTTAATGTTGCTTTCTTCGAGTCCGTAACCGTTTTTCTTGTCTGCAATCTTCAGCAGTATTGAAATTGCAACTGCTATTGCGCCAAAAATTGCAAAAATAGACATCGGTTGTGTGTAATCAGTCGTCCCGTTAGCTGTGTTTGCGGCAATTACGTTTCCTATAAGTACGGGAACCATTGAAAGACCGATATTCTGTATGTAGAAAATAATTGCATATGCCGAACCAAGCTGTTTCATGGGGATAATCTTGGGAACTGATGGCCACATGGCCGAAGGAACAAGTGAAAAAGCCACTCCCAACAATATCATTACGATAACTGCAAACCACCATACATTGAGCAATGGCATTGCAAAGAGTACATGTACTATGGTGAGAAGTACAGAGCCTATAATCATCAATGTGGCGCCTTTGCCCATTTTATCGTACATTGAACCAAAAAGCGGAGTTAATAGTATTGTTCCGAATGGCAACAGTCCGGGAATTATGCCTGCAAGGTCGGGGCTTACATTGTACTTGATAATCATAAGGTTAGTGGCGAATTTTAGGAAAGGGAACACTGCCGAGTAGAATATGAGACACAAGAATGTGATGAGCCAGAATCCCTTGTTGCAGAATATGTACTTCAGGTCGCTGAATTTGAATTGTTCTTCGCTGTCGGTCGTTGTATCTTGGCTGGCTATCGAAGCGTCTAATTTCTTGTCCATCACACAATATACGATGTACGAAACAAGGCCTATACATAGTGCCGATGCACCAAACATTACAGGAGCCGAAACAAGGCCGAAGTGTTGTGCAATGGGTAGTGCAAAGAATAGTGCAAATGCTGTTCCTACACGTGCGAGTGCCACCTGCAGTCCCATTGCAAGGGCCATTTCGTGGCCTGTGAACCATTTTGCGATAACCTTTGTAACGGTGATACCTGCAATTTCTGCTCCCATTCCGTAGATGGCAAAGCCGAGACATGCAATTACTACCTGAGTGGGAAGGCCGAACATTTCGCTGCCGAATGTATTATCGACTGCATACCACTTTATTGCTGCGCCTATGAACATAAGTGCAGTACTCATTATGCCTGTGAAACGCACGCCCATTTTGTCAAGGATAAGTCCGCCGAAGAAGAGCATGAAAAGGAATACGTTTATATATCCGTAGGCTCCCGAGAATATTCCGTAGTCATCGGCTCCCCAACCAAGGCCGTTGATGGTGGATGTTACTGTTGTCTCTTTGTTTGCTGTGTTTCCTTCGCTGTCGATGTATGTCATGTTGTAGGTGTTGCCTATAACAATATCTTCTTCGCTGCTTATCTCTTTTTGGCTTATTTTCATCAGTGAGTCGGCCGAGAGGTATGTACCGTCCTCGAAATAGACCAATTTGCCTTTTGTGGTAAGCGGCGCTTCGAGCGGGCCCATTACATCTGTAAAGAAATATGCCATCATCATTGTCAATGAGACAATGATGAGTGCTGTCCAGCGTGCTGCTTTTGAGTCGTTGAGGCGTTTATGTATTTTTTGTGTTGTTGTCATAGTAATAGATTGTCCGTTTATTTATTTTACCCATTTGTCCAACCATGCAAAGAATGTGCGTTGCCACAATATGCCGTTCTGTGGTTTTAGTACCCAGTGATTCTCGTCGGGGAAGAGGAGTAGTTGTGCAGGTACTCCGCGTAGCTTGGCTGCGTTGAATGCTGCCATTGATTGTGACGCGAGTATGCGGTAGTCTCGTTCGCCGTGAATGAGAAGAATGGGGGTGTCCCATTTTTCAACAAAGCGGTGGGGTGAATTGGGGTAGCTGCCTTCTGTCTTTTTGTTCTTTTCGTAGGGTGCGCCACCGAGGTCCCAATTTGCGAACCACGATTCTTCTGTCTCGTAGTATTGTTGTTCCATGTTGAAGAATCCGTCGTGGGCGATGAAGGCTTTGAATCGTTTGTTGTGATGTCCGGCCATCCACATTGCTGTGTAGCCACCGAAACTTGCTCCCACGCAGCCCAAACGATTGTTATCGACGTAAGGTTCTTTGGCAAAGTCGTCTATGGCTGCAAAGAGGTCTTGCATGCACAGGCCGCCGTAGTCGCCGCTTATTGCCTCGTTCCACTCCATTCCGAATCCCGGGAGTCCGCGACGGTTGGGGGCTATTATTATGTAGTCGTTGGCTGCCATTATCTGGAAGTTCCAACGGTAGCTCCAGAATTGGCTTACGGGTGATTGCGGGCCTCCTTGACAGAAGAGAAGGGTGGGGTATTTTTTATTGGGGTCGAACTGTGGGGGGTATATTACCCATGAGAGTATCTCTTTGCCATCGACTGACTTGCACCGGCGGCTTTCTACTTTGCCGCGCTTAAGTTGGTCGAGAATGTGTTTGTTTTCTGTGGTAAGTTGTGTGATTTTCCCATCGGTTTTTGTTTCGAGGGTGTATATGTCGGTGGGCTCGCTTATTGATTGGCGTGTGGCTATGAGTTTGTCGCCCAGCATGGCTACTGATGTGTAGTCGTAGTTGCCGCTTGTTATTTTGGTGAGTTTGCCTGCAAGGTCTATGTTGTATATCATTGTTGCGCCGTGCCATACTCCTGTAAAGTAGAGGCTTTTGCTGTCGGGTGACCAACAGTAGCTTTCGACACTGCTGTCGAAGGGCTTTTCGCTGATGTAATCTATTTTGTTGTTTGTGAGGTTCATTACGCACAGACGATTCTGGTCGCTCTCGTATCCGTCGCGTTTCATGCTGAGCCATGCAAGGTGTGTGCCGTCGGGCGAGAATGTAGGTGCTGTGTCGTATCCGTAGTTGGCTGTTGTTTCGTCCTGCTTGCACAGGTTTACCGATGTGCCATCTTCGGTGTTGTAAAGGTATATGTCTGTGTCGGTACTTTTAGTGTACTCTGTTCCCATCTTTTTGATACATGAGTATGCTATTTTTTTTGAGTCGTTGCTCCATGCAAGTTGCTCTACTCCGCCGAAGGGTCGGTTGGGGCAGTCGTATTTTGTGCCTTCGAGTATGTCTTTACCGCCACTGATGGTGTTGCCGTCAAAAGTTGCGATGAAAGGGTGGGGGGCTGTGGTGAGCCATTCGTCCCAGTGTTTGTACATTAGGTCGTCTACTATTATTCCTTGTGACAGGGGTAGGTCGGGGTGTTTTTCGGCTGTACTCTCTTTAATGGGCACTTGTTGTATGAGAATTACGCTTTTTTCATCGGGCGAAAAAAGAAAGCCGTCTATGCTTTTTTCGCTGTTGCTCAATTGTTTGCGTTCAGTGCCATCGGGGTTCATTTCCCACACCTGATTGCTGCCGCTTGCATTGGAGAGGAATGCTATTTTTTTTCCGTTTTTTATCCACACTGCGCAACTCTCGTTGTTTGCAGTCTGTGTGAGCAGTGTTTGATTGCTGCCATCGGCCTGCATGATGTGTAGTGTGTGGTGGCTTTTGTTTTGTGGTACGCTGTAATAGCTGACGCTGTATATAACTTTGCTTGCGTCGGGTGATACGCTGACTGAACCTATGCGTCCCATTGCCCATAGGGCTTCGGGTGTCAGGCGTCCATCTTCTACTTTTATGGACGATTTTCCGATTATTTCTGCTGCATCAGTTTGTGTTGTGCATGCGGTGTTGTCGCTGCATCCTGTTAGTGCAGCACCTGTTATTGTTATTGCTGCCATGATTGATTTAATTGCTTTCATAAATATATTGTTTTGATTTTGTCTGTTTGTGCTTTGTGTTGCTTGAACCTACAAATTTACATGTTTTATGCAAAAAATCAATGCTTTTATTGTTTATTGTCTGCTTATTCCCTTAATAAAATTAAAGAGGCTGCGAAGAAATGAACTTTACGCAGCCTCTTGTTTAATTATAAAATTGAAATAATTCGTACCATTCAGCCTTGGCTTTTCCAAGTTCACTACCTTGATTAGCGGCACGTTTATAATATTGGTAGGCCTTTATATCACTTTCTTTTACTCCCCGGCCTTTTTCGTAGCACTCGGCAACCTGTTCCTGTGCCTGCATAAGGCCGTTGTTGGCAGCACGCAAAAGCCACTCGAAACGTTTCTTCTTGTTTTTCTTAAAATAACGTCCGCTCTTATGACATTCGGCAATCTTGAACTGTGCCTGCGGGTTCTTGAGCGCAGCGGAAAGAGTAAAATATTTTACCGCTTGTGATTTTCTCGTTGCACGTTTTTTTAGGCCATTTATAGAATCTATCCGTTCATAGTGTCGTCCCATTTTGTACAGTGCGTATGGCTCTTCCTTTTCGGCGGCGAGCCTGTACAATCTGATGGCATTTGCGCTATCCTTTGCCACAAGTACTCCCTCTTCGTAGCATCGGGCGATTACTGTCATCGATTTTACATATCCGCTATCGGCTGCCGCGCTGTACCATTTGAATGCCAATGAATCGTTGGCTGCTGTACCATTGCCGTTGGCGTAGCAGTTTGCTAAATTGTGCATTGAGGTTATTTCACCTATGTTAGCTGCACTGCGGAACATACTGAACGCCTTTACATCGTCTTTTTCTTCACCTTCACCATTGGTGTAGCACACTCCCCTATAGAACATTGCAGTTGGGTGTCCGAGGGCTGCTGCATCGTGAAACT
>CAZXIQ010000136.1:0-5375 GCA_964640785.1 uncultured Bacteroidaceae bacterium
CAACCAATGAATCCTGAAAACTGCGCCCAATCTCGGACAAAAGTTCCGCTGCCTGAGGCACAAGGTAAGGTACCGAGTGTGTCAGTTTGTCCATGATATAAGCCTCGTCGTCGTTCAAAGGCACCAACTTTTCAAGAATATCATCCTCTAAAATATTCTCAACCTCGTGTGCCGCAACACCAATTCTTTTTGCTGCGGAAAGATGTTCGTCGTTAAGGTCGTTGAATTCGCGCTTGAAATTTATGTTTGCAATGCGACGGGGCTCGTCGGGGCGCTCTATACGGCTGTTGTACCCACTTTCGCTGCAACTGCAACCACTGAAAAATAAAATCAAGGAAAAGGCAAATATCGATAATAAATTAAATTTCATAGTGTTTTTCTTAAAAAGCATAGTGTTTGGTAGTTGTTTAAAATTGTGTCCGCGAAGATAGTAAAATCAATCGTCATTCCCAAATAAAAAAAGAAGTAAGCAAAAACAATCGTATATAGAGGAAAATTCATTATCTTCGCACTGAATTTATAAGAAACTGTTTAAAAAGCCGGAATGATAGAACAACATATAATACTCGAAGGTATAGACGCCGTAAGTTTTTACGGAGCAAACAACACGCATCTGACAATGCTGAAAAAACTATATCCCAAGCTGCGCATTGTTGCAAGAGACAACATTATAAAAGCTGTTGGCGACGAAGAAGAATTAGAGAAATTCCGTGCAGTAGTGAACAGGCTCATCGACCACTGTATACGCTATAACAGCATAGACGAAGAGGCAATAATAGATGCTGTGAACGGCAAAAAAAGCGATAAAGGCAGCGACAGCAACGTCATTGTCTACAACGTAAACGGCAAGCCTATATACCCACGCAGCGAAAATCAATGCAAATTGGTGGAAGAATTCGGCAAAAATGATATGATATTTGCTGTCGGCCCGGCCGGAACCGGAAAAACCTACACTGCCATTGCCCTTGCAGTAAAAGCGTTGAAAAACCGTGAAATACGCAAAATAATTCTCAGTCGTCCGGCAGTAGAGGCAGGCGAAAAGTTGGGTTTTCTGCCCGGAGACATGCGCGAGAAAATTGACCCTTATCTGCAACCTCTCTACGACGCTCTCGAGGACATGATACCCGGTGCCAAGCTAAAAGAATATATGGACACAAACGTCATACAGATAGCACCGTTGGCCTTCATGCGCGGTCGCACACTGAACGACGCCATAGTAATACTTGACGAAGCTCAGAACACCACTCCGCAGCAGATTAAAATGTTTCTCACGCGCATGGGAAACAATACAAAAATGGTGATAACAGGTGACCTTACACAGGTAGACCTGCCCCACAACCAAGGCTCGGGACTTACACAGGCAATACAAATACTTAAGGATATTAAAGGAATTTCCTTTATCACACTGAACAAAAAAGATATTGTGCGTCACAAACTTGTTACACGCATAGTAGACGCATACGAAAATTACGAAAAACAAGAAAAAGAAACATCTAAACAATAAAGCTATGGCAAAAGCATTAACAACCACAGATTTCCATTTCAAAAAACAAAAAAGTCTTTATCACGGCAAAGTGCGCGACGTATACAACATTGGCGACGACCTGCTTGTAATGGTAGCAACCGACCGTATATCGGCATTTGACGTAATATTGCCCAAAGGCATTCCCTTCAAAGGACAAGTGCTCAACCAGATAGCATCGACATTCCTCGATGCCACCGCAGACATTGTTCCCAACTGGAAACTTGCCACTCCCGACCCGATGGTTACAGTAGGTCTCAAGTGTGAAGGGTTCAGAGTGGAAATGATTATTCGCGGTTACCTCACCGGCAGTGCATGGCGCGAATATAAAAACGGCTGTCGCGAACTTTGCGGTGTAAAACTCCCCGAAGGCATGCGCGAGAATGAAAAATTCCCCACTCCCATCATTACCCCCACTACAAAAGCCGATGAAGGCCACGACGAGAATATCTCAAAAGAAGAGATTATAGCTCAAGGCATTGTAAGCCGCGAAGATTACGAACAGTTAGAAAAGTACACTTACGCCCTCTTTGAGCGTGGCAGTCAGATGGCAGCCGAAAAAGGCCTCATACTTGTGGACACAAAATACGAGTTCGGCAAACGCGATGGAAAAATTTATCTCATCGACGAGATACACACCCCTGACTCATCGCGTTATTTCTACGCCGACGGCTATCAAGAGAAATTCGAAAAAGGCGAGCCTCAAAAGCAGCTCTCAAAAGAATTTGTACGTCAATGGCTCATAGAGAATGGCTTTATGGGACAAGAGGGACAGCAGGTTCCCGAAATGAGCGACGAATATGTGAACAGTGTTTCCGAGCGTTACATTGAACTTTACGAACATATTGTAGGTAAACCCTTTGTAAAAAGCGATACACAACATATTGACGAGCGCATCAAGGCTAACATCAAAGATTACCTCGGATGTTAATACAAGAAACTGTTTAAATTTATAAAAAAGTTTTTTATAGAAACAGTATTGTTAGTTTCGCCGTTTTTTATATTCAAAAATTTGGTGATATTAATTTAAACAATTTCTAATTTTTTGATAATAGATAAAAACTCAACAGACAGATAATAGCTTGACAAAAACAGCAAGGTTATTATCTGTTTGTTTTTAGAAAATACAACAACTGATACACTATATGAAAAAAGAGTACGGAATAATAGGTAACCCTCTTGCACAATCTGCATCACCGTCCTTCTTCAACAAGAAATTCGCCGATGAAAATATCAATGCAGAATATCTCCCGTTCGAACTTAAAAGCATAGAAGAGTTGCCGCAGGTGTTGCAAGAGCACCCTGCACTATGCGGATTCAACGTGACAATTCCCTACAAACTGCAAGTGATGGACTATTTAGAGACCATGAGCGACGAGGCAGCAGGAATAAATGCCGTCAATGTGGTAAAGGTCAAACGTGCCGACAACGGCGCCCCACTGCTATATGGTTACAACAGTGACGTAATAGGATTCTCACGCTCCATAGCTCCCCTATTGAACGACAACGACAAAAAAGCAATGGTGCTGGGCACAGGCGGTGCATCAAAAGCCATCATATATGCGTTGAAAAAGCTGGGGCTTGATGTACTTTCCGTTTCGCGCAAAGCAAGTGAAGAAAGCATCAGCTACCAAGATATTACACCCGAAATTATTGCATCGCACACGGTAATTGTAAACTGTACCCCGCTGGGAATGGTAGGTCACGGAGTAGATCAATGTCCCGACATTCCTTACGAACAACTGACAAGCAGTCATATACTATACGACATTGTTTACAACCCCGAAGACACACTCTTCCTGCAAAAAGGTCGCGCTGCCGGAGCACGCACCAAGAGCGGGTACGAAATGTGGTATCTTCAAGCACTCGCTTCGTGGGAAATATGGAACGAAGAGTAAGAAACTGCTTAATTTTAAACAGCTTCTAAAATGTAACAACATTTAATGAAAAATTTTGTTACTATAAAATATAACCATTAAAAATATAAAATCATGAAAAAGTACCGTTGTAAAGTATGCGGATACAGCCACGAGGGAGAACTAGACGAACAATTCATCTGTCCCGTATGTAAAAAACCCTCATCATACTTTGAAGAGACAACCGAGGAAGTATCAAAAATAAACAAATATGCCGGCACAAAGACCGAAAAAAATCTTTTGGAAGGATTCGCTGGCGAAAGTCAGGCTCGTAACAAGTACACATATTTTGCCGAAGTTGCAGCACGCGAAGGCTACGAACAACTTGCAGCAATCTTTTTGCAAACAGCCCGCAACGAGCAAGAGCATGCTCGTCTGTGGTACGACGAGCTTGGTGGCATAGGTAACACTGCTGCCAATCTGTTGCACGCAGCCGAAGGCGAGAATTACGAATGGACAGATATGTATGCTCGTTTCGCCAAAGATGCCGAAGAAGAGGGCTTTCACGAACTTGCTGCAAGTTTCCGCCGTGTGGCAGCCATTGAAAAGTCGCACGAAGAACGCTACCGCAAACTACTCAATAATGTAGAAATGCAACAAGTCTTTGAAAAAGGCGAGCAGGTAATGTGGGAGTGCCGAATATGTGGCCATCTTGTAGTAGGCAAAAAAGCGCCTAAAGTGTGCCCCGTATGTAAATATGCACAAAGCTATTTTGAGGTAAGAAAAGAGAACTATTAGAAACTGTTTAAAAAGATTTTAATAATCATATTAACCTCGCCCCAAAGGACTGTCGCATCACTACATTTTGAACAGTCCTTTGGGGTGAGGTTGTCTATGTAGGTCTTGCAAAGTGCAAAAAAAAAAAGAAGAGAGCCTGTTTTTTCAAACAAACTCTCTTATGGGGTGGGTAAGCTACCTACATCGCGCCGCTACAACCAACTACCTTTGCTGCGGTCAAGCCCTGGAGGATTCGCTAGGAGCTGGCCGTATAGGACTTACCCATAACTTCTGCAAAGGTAGTGCTTTTTTTTGAATATGCAAAATATCTGCCCTGTTTTTATTTATAATATTAACAAAGCAGATATTCCTATTGCATCGGCAACATTCTTATGTTGCAAAAATTCAAACTACTCTTGCGATAAATTAACCGAATAATAAGCACGTTTGCCCGAAGGTGTCACACCCGAAATAAACAGTACTTGGTCGGTAGAAGCATTAGCTTGTTTAATGGCTTTCTGAATGTCGTCGATACTCTTCATGGGGACATTGTTTACTTTCTGTACAATGAAACCCTTTTTAATTCCGGCATCTGCAAAGCGACCCTTTGACACATCAAGCACCTTTAAGCCATAATTTACTTTGTAAAGACGCATGTCCTTCTCGTCAAGTTCCTTAAAAGTTGCTCCAAGCATATCAAGGTCGGCATTCTTGACAACATTGGTGTTGCCTTGAACGTTCTTCAGAACAACATCTATCTCTTTTTCCTTCTTTTTGCGCAAAATAGTAAGTTTTACTTTGTCACCGGGTTGATGCTTTGTAAACATCTCTTGCATTTGAGCCATATTTTTAACCTTGGCACCATCAACCGCGATAATTACATCACCAACCTCAATGCCTGCCTCTTGTGCAGCACCATCGGCCATTACTTCACTCACGTACACTCCGTCTACTGTGCCCAAGTCTTTTTCTTCGGCAAGTTCGGCTGTAACTGTACCACCCATAATACCCAGAATGGCTCTCTGCACAGTACCATACTCTTTAAGGTCGGACACCACCTTGGTCATAATGCTTGTAGGGATAGCAAAGCCGTAGCCTGCATACGAACCTGTCGGAGAGGTCAATACTGAGTTTATGCCCACAAGTTCACCATCGGCATTTACCACCGCACCGCCACTGTTACCTTGGTTAATAGCAGCATCGGTCTGTATAAATGATTC
>CAZXIQ010000137.1:0-5338 GCA_964640785.1 uncultured Bacteroidaceae bacterium
ATACTGCCGAATATGCCAAAGAGAAACACCCCGATGGAGTTACTGTGTTTATAGCTCCTTGTGCCTCTAAAAAAGCCGAGGGACGTGAAGATGCGAATGTGGATTTTGTATGGACGTTCCGCGAACTCGATGCTGTAATAAAAGGAATGGATATTGAGATTGACACATGCGAGCCTTATGTTCCCACCGAGAGTGCAAGTAAAGATTCTTACGGGTATGCAAAGACTATGGGTGTCTTTACGGCTGTAAAGAACAAGATTGGTGACCCGACATTGCAGGGTACGGTTATTGCCGACCTTAACAAAAAGAATATCGCACTGTTGCGCGGATATGCAAAGACAGGCAAGTGTCCCACTCGCATGATTGAGGTAATGTCCTGTCCCGGAGGTTGTATTTCGGGTCCATGTGCATGCACCGAAGGTAGCGAGGCAATAAGACAATTTGACACTGAAATGAAAAAGAAATAATTGATAATAGCCATATAATTGAAGTGACCCAAAGGTTTAAACAAAAACTTTTGGGTCACTTCAATTATGTGGCTATTATTTTATTGCTAATATCTGTTAAAATAACTGATGAATAATGTATTTTTGCTAACTTTGCAAAGTTTTATAAGATAAGGATATAAATTCATAATTTTATCTGATGATTAAGAGATATTTTATTTTTGCGTTTCTTTCTATATTCCTGTTGCAAGGTGTAGTAGTTTCTGCATCGGCTCAGAAAAAGAAAAAGGAAGATGTTATTGTGATGGCTCAATTTAAGGGTGGGCAAGAGGCTTTGGTCGATTATCTTTTACAGCATACAAGATACCCGGTGGAGGCTATGAAAGAAGAGATTACCGGCGAGGTTATTGTGGAATTTGTGGTTGAACGCAACGGAATGATTACTAATGCCAAGGTTGTAAAGTCTGTTGCTCCTTCGCTCGACCAAGAGGCTCTTCGTGTGGTGACAAACATGCCTAAATGGGAGCCGGGAACAAAAAATGGGTTGCGCATGAGGTCGCTATTAACAATTCCCATTAATTTTAAGGTTATTCGTGAGCATGGTAAATATGTCGATGCGGAAACAATGGATGACGGTATTCAGAAGAAGTCAAAAAAGAAAAGAAAGATGAAACGCAAAGGCATGGGCAAAGATTTTTAAATAGAGGATATAAGGACGGTCGTTTTTTTACTGCCGTCCTTTATTTTTTTTTTGATTATTGTGCTTATCTTTGTAGAATAGTTTTGTAACTATAAATTAGATTCTTGGCAGAATTTGTTGTTTATTTATAAAATTCTTGAACTTATGAAAAAATATATTCTTGATAGGATTGCTGCAATGCGCGATTTTTTGCGCAAGAGTGGCTTTGCAGCATATATTGTACCGAGTACCGACCCGCATAGCAGTGAGTATGTTGCCGATTGTTGGAAGGCTCGTGAATGGATTTCGGGCTTTGATGGTTCGGCCGGAACGGTTGTGGTTACTCTTGATGGTGCTGCATTGTGGACCGACTCGCGATATTGGCTTGCTGCCGAAGAATTGTTGGCGGACACTGG
Source organism: uncultured Bacteroidaceae bacterium (assembly GCA_964640785.1). Classification (GTDB taxonomy): domain Bacteria; phylum Bacteroidota; class Bacteroidia; order Bacteroidales; family Bacteroidaceae; genus HGM04593. The sequence goes on from CAZXIQ010000137.1 coordinate 1,542, forward strand.
TATTATTTTGATGAAGGATGGACTTGCCGACACACCCGACATTGTTTCGTGGGTAGCAGGCAAACTATCGCCCGGTGATATTGTGGGCGTGGATGGAAAGGTGTGTACGGTGAGTGAGGTTGAGGCGTGGCGTACAGAATTTTCATCTTTCAATATTAAGTTAGATGCGTCGCTCGATGCTTTTGAAGAAATATGGAAACAGCGTCCTTCGCTGCCTATGAGCAGTGCCGAAATAATGCCTCTCGAAAGAGCCGGCGAGGCTGCCGGCAAGAAGATTGAGCGTTTGCGCGCAGAACTTGTAACGCAGGGTGCCGATGCAATGGCTGTGACTATGCTCGATGAAATTGCTTGGCTGACAAACTTGCGTGGCGAGGATGTTGAATATAACCCTGTACTTGTTTCGTATATGCTTGTGACTATGAAGAGTGCAACTCTTTTTGTCTCTTCACAAAAAGTTTCCTCTTCTGTGGTTGAATATTTGTCGGGTGAGGGGATAGATGTGTGTGAGTATAATGATTTTTTTGCCGTACTTTCGGGTTACAACGGACGTCTGTTGCTGAACCCTGCAAGGTGTTGTTATGCGGTACTCGAGGCTGCACAGAACTGTTCCATTGTCAGGACTGCCTCGCCTGTTGCGGCAATGAAGGCTGTTAAGAATACTGCAGAAATTGCGGGCTTTGAAAATGCAATGCTCAGTGAGGGTGTTGCAATGGTTAAATTGCTATATTGGTTGCGCGATGCTGTTAAAAATGAGGACTTGACAGAATTGTCGGTGGATAAAAAACTTACTGAACTGCGTCGCGAGGATGATAGTTTCAGAGGATTGAGTTTTGCTACAATTTCGGCGTATGGCGACCATGCTGCCATTGTGCATTATGAGCCTACCGAGCAAAGTGACAAGAAACTCGAAGAACGTGGATTTTTGTTGCTCGATTGTGGCGGACAGTATGAGTGCGGTACAACGGATATTACACGTACTATCCCTTTGGGCACATTGACACAGGAAGAGAAAGAGGATTATACCCGTGTGTTGCGCGGACATATTTCACTTGCAATGGCTCGTTTCCCCAAAGGCACTTGCGGTACTCAGCTTGATGTTCTTGCACGCCAATGGTTGTGGCGTGTAGGTGAGAACTATCTGCATGGTACAGGGCATGGAGTAGGGCATTTCCTGAATGTTCATGAGGGACCGCACCAGATTCGCATGAACAATATGCCTGCGCCACTGTTACCGGGTGTGACAGTTACCAACGAACCGGGTCTCTACAAGGCCGGTCGTTTCGGTATACGCATTGAAAATACCATGCTTGTTGTGCCTTATATCTCAACTGAATTTGGTGAGTATTGCGAAATGCGACCCTTGACTGTGTGTCCGATAAACAAAGAGCCTATTATTCCGGAACTTTTGGGCGATGAGGCTGTTGCCTATCTTAACAATTATCACAGATGGGTGTACGAAAAGCTTTCCCGATATTTCTCGGGTGAGATGTTGGAATTTCTTAAAGAGGCCTGTGCTGCTTTATGAGAATTTTGAAAATTCTTTTCACTGTTGCTGCACTGTGGTTATTCACTGCTTGCACCGATGGTGACAAAAGTGCAAGTATTAATTTTATTGCTCATGCGGGAGGTGTTGTCGATGGGGTGACAATGACAAACTCCCGCGAGGCACTTTTTGCTGCTCGCGACAAAGGTTTTAAATTTATTGAACTTGACCTGCTTTTTACTGCCGACAGCATGCTTGTGGCCTGCCACTCATGGGAAGAGTATAATGAGGCAATCGGTGCTAACGAGAGGGGAGGCTGTGCGCCTACGCTCGAAGAGTTTCTTTCGCAACAGCTGCCCGGTGGATTTACTCCCCTGACAGCTACGGAAATAAATGAGTTTTTCTTGTCACACGACTCTCTTTATTTTGTAACAGACAAGGTTTCCGATGCAAAAATCTTGAATAAATATTTTCCGCAGTTGAAGGAGCGTATGATGGTCGAGGCCTTTAATTACAACGATTATGCTGAATTGTTGAGACAGGGGTATGCTCATGTGACATACTCTTGTATGGCTGGGGATGTGAATGTGGCGCCTTTTAAACATTTGGTTCTGCATTGGCTTTTCCCCGGGGAAAAAATTACAAATGTTGCACTTCACACTTCTGCGCTCGATTATAATTATCTGAAATTTTTACGTGCAGTTGCCGATTTTAAAATCTCTCTATTTACAGTGAATAATTTGGAAGAAATACCTCGGGAATATATTAAGGATATATCTTTTATATATACCGATTCTTTGCTCCCAAGCGATGCAAATGGGTTGAAGAACTGTTACAAGGAAAGTTGCGGCCAATAAGAAACTGTTTGAATTTCTAAAAATGTACTACACACACTTAAGGCAATAAAGCATAAGTGGGTATCAGCATTTTGGAAGATCGACAAGTTCAAGTTTGTAGCCCAAACGTTTCAATTCCAATGCAACACCTATGCGATACATTATTTTTATTGCTCGAGTGAATATGTAAAATGCAGTGGGGCTTTGAGGCTCTACTTGCTCGTGACGTATCATGTTTACTGTCCTTTCGGCGCAACAACGTATTATTTCTTCAATTTTATTATATTCTTTATTTACAGGTGAAATATGTAATATGTTGAACATTATATACTCGTCCATGTCGTCGAATCCATTTTCTCCATAAAATGATTTGTATTTGACGGTGTTGAACAATTCAATGTTTGTGTCCCAATAATGTGCGACGGCCATGCCTATGAATGCTGCCCAAGCAACCGACACGGTTGGATAGTTGCTTATCTCTTTTATTGCATCGGCAATGTATTCGGGCGCAAAATCCGACCAACGTTTCTCTACATCCATTGTTGCAAGAAGAGAGCCATCCAGCATGTTACGTGCTGTGCAGTAATTCACTAATTCTTCTTTTAACTTTTCCTCGAATTTATCAAGATATTCTTTGTTTTTCATAGTGATGGAGTTTTTATTTAAACTAACGGGCGTAACCATGCTTTGACAAAGATAATTGTTACTACTGACTTTTGCAAACTTCATAGCTTAAATGTTTTATGATAGGCTTTAACAAGCAACTGTGTGAACTCTTCGTAACGTAAAATGTTAAATTGATGTACCGTTTAATTTTTATGTTAGTTTTTTATGAAAAAGATTTTCTCTGTTATTTTAGCTGTTATCCTTTGTTTGTTAGTAGGTTGGTTGTCGAGTCTGCTGAATGCTTCTCCTATTGACACGTGGTATCCGATGCTCGAAAAATCATCTTTTACTCCGCCTGATTATGTTTTTCCGATAGTATGGGGTGTGCTTTATGTTCTTATAGGTATTTCTGTCGGATTGTTGTATAATGTTCATGATATTTCCAAACGTCCTCTGTTGTTGCTTTTTGCTTTGCAGCTATTGTTTAATGTGTCGTGGAATTTTTTCTTCTTTTTTATGCAGAGTCCAATCCTTGGATTTGCGAATTTGCTTGTTCTTATAGCGTTGGGAATGGCTTATTTTGTTGGTACATTTTGGGTTAAGCGCTCGGCGGCTCTTTTCTTTCTGCCTTATTTGCTGTGGATTTTCTTTGCGACTTACCTTAATTTTTATATTGTTGCCTATAACTAATGTCAGTCTGATATAATTTTAAATATTTCTTTTATTATGGTGATAGAGGTAAATATTACCTAAATTGCTGTCTGCTTTTATATTCTACGGCAGTTTTTACCATTAATCATCGACTGCAAAGCAAACAAAAAACTGTCCATCTTGGATAAGAGGGACGAGAAAAACTTTAGTTTTTCGGAGGG
>CAZXIQ010000138.1:0-5330 GCA_964640785.1 uncultured Bacteroidaceae bacterium
CCAAATATATGGTATAAAAAAGAGGCCGGATCAAAATTGCTTTTGACCCGGCCTCGCTGTTTTTTTTGTCTGCCATTAAAAAACGTAAAAAAGTAAGCGTATAATTAGGGGAATTTATTGACAAATGGAATTTGGTGTATTATATTTGTAGGGCAGAAAATGTTATTTCTGCAACCTTGTGGCGTTGTCGGCGTATTACTTTTGTCCTAAAAAAGACTATGAGTAAATTTTATGATAATTCCAAAAAAGCTAAAATTGTAGGTCGAAAATTTGATGGTACGACAAATGGATATGGTGACGCTGTAAGGCATTGTTATTGGTGTGCATTAAACCAAATGTCGGCAGGGCTGAATTCTTCACTTGCAGAGGAGTATGGAAATGCACACGAGAATACATCGACTAATACAGAGAATGCCAAAAAAATGGATTTACATAATAACAGTGTAGGTTATTATTTAGGCAATCAAGCTATAAAAAATAATTGGAGCGAAGAAGAGTTATTAAACGAAGTGATAAAAGCAGCTGATGAAGGAATTTTACAAATTGGGTTTTAAAACAATTATTATCATTTTTGTAGTTGCAATTTCGCTTGCAAGTTGTACAAAAAAAATGAGAGAGGACTTGTGTTTTGCATTGAATGCATTAGGAATACTTTACACTTCTGAAACAAACCTTGTATTGGAACTTGACAAGCAAGTTATAGAAAGGCCTTTCTCTTTTGCAGACTATTGTGAGGAAAAATATGATAGTATCTTGTTGCTCTCTCCTTATGTTAATACAGAGTGTGAGGATTTTGTCAATTTGAAAATGTCTGATAGATTAAGAATAAAGTGTGAAAATAACACAATGTTTGATACTTTCTCGACACTCTTGTTCATCTGTAATGGAAAAGTAAAATCATATTCTGAGATTGTAATAATAGATGCAGACTTTGTGAAAATTGCCAATGATTATCCGCAGCTTTTCTCGTTTGAACAAAAATTTATAATGGATAAGGATAGAAACGTGCATTTGTACAATGAATAAGGCTTTTTGTTGTATTTTATGGCCAAATATGTATCTCTTAAAATACATTGGATAAAAATATTGCCATTGTAAATTTAGGCACGATAATAAATAACAAATATCATGAAACGACTATTTTTAACAGTATTTCTGCTCGTGGCACTGCTCGCGACAGCCTCGGCGCAGCATTTTATTATTGACACGCTAAGATTGAACAAGGCCTATAATGAATTTTTGCAGAATCCGCAATCGGACAAAAAACAAAAAGAATTTTTCAATGCGTTTCCGGGTTCTTGGGAAGAATTTTACGACACATACAAATATTGTGGCAAAGAGGGTTACGACCTGTCAATGTACAGCGTAGCGCATAATCACATTGAAACACTGGAGCACTGCACTGCAATAAACGATACTCTATTTTGCAATAAATTGATTGCGTTGGCGGCGGGTGCCTCTCTTGATGCCGATGCTCCAAATTATCTTCAAGGATTGTTGCATAGAACAATGAAAAAGAAAAGTGATGTCTTTATGCATTGTTTGTCAATGATAGAAAAGGGGCATCAGATGCAGTTCTGGCAGTTCTATTGGTCGAGCATCGTTGAAAATGACGATGATAAAAAAGAGTTTAAGACGTTGTATAAACGGTATAAAAGAAAATACCCCGAGATGATGAAAAGGATGGCAGTCGCCTTTGAAAATTTCAATGGTGGGGTTATTTTTATTTCAACATTCTACGGTTGTACGGTAGCCAAATTGAAGCTTTTCAAATAAAAAGTAATAAAAGCCGCAGGTGATGGGATTTTTTTGTTCTAAAAGTAGTAATTCTGCAACATAGTAATTATATTTGTAATTCATTATCGCTGTAATATACTATTGAAAAATACAAATTATATATACAAAAAACAGTATCACAAATGAAAAAAACAAGATTTTTTGCCTTAATTTTAGCGGCCGCAGTATGCCTCTCCGGTTATGCCCAAAAAGTGGTAACCGCACAGAGCCCCGATGGGCAGACAAGTGTGAGTGTAACACTCTCTGACCGTATATATTACGATGTTGTAAGTCAGGGCGAGACATTGCTGAAACAAAGTGTGATAGGCATGCAGTTGCGTGACAAGACATTAGGTGCCAATCCTGTCCTGAAAAAGAAGAAAGTTCGCAGTGTCAAAGAGACGGTGACACCCCTGTTCCCCCTAAAATTTAGTCAGGTAGAGAATAATTATACGCTGCTCACGCTGGATATGAAAGGTGGCTATGCAGTAGAATTTCGTCTTTACAACGATGGCGTTGCTTTTCGCATGAAGACATCACTTCGCGGAGAAATAGAGGTGATGCAAGAGAATACCGTATTTCAGTTGGCAGACAACTGCAACCTTGTGTTGCAACAGCCCGGTGGTTTCAAGACAGGCTGCGAAGAGAATTACTCTATCGTAAAGAGCAACGAATGGAAAAAAGAAGACAGAATGTCGGAACTTCCCGTACTTATTATGGGTAAGAACCAGAAGATTCTGCTCAGTGAGTTCGACCTATGCAGTTACCCCGGCCTTTTCCTGAAAGGCAATGCCGACAACAGCCTTTCGGCCATTCAGCCTAAGACCCCGCTGGAGTATGAGGATAGGGGCGACCGCGCTCAGAATATCCTTAAAGAGGCTGATTATATAGCAAAGACAAGCGGCACCCGCACCTTCCCTTGGCGTTATATGCTTATTACGCAAGAGGATGGGCGTTTGGCCGAGAATACAATGCCCATGCGTTTGGCTCAGAAGTGTCAGATAGAAGATACCAGTTGGATTAAGCCCGGTCAGACTTGCTGGGACTGGCTCAATGGAATTCCTTACGGACCGGATGTTACTTTCAAAGGCGGCATCAATCTGGACACATATAAGTATTTTGTGGATTTTGCCTCACGCAACGGAATACCTTATATAATAATGGACGAGGGTTGGGCTCTTAATACCCGCGACCCCTATCGTACAAACCCCGAGGTAAATTTGCCTGAACTTATACGTTACGCAAAGTCAAAGAATGTAGGTATCTTCGTGTGGTTGCCTTGGCTCACAGTGGAACACAATATGGACCTTTTCCAAAAGTTCGAGGAGTGGGGTATTGTAGGAACAAAAATCGACTTTATGGACCGTCAGGACCAGTGGATGGTTGATTTTTACGACCGTGTGGCAAAAAAAGCTGCCGAGCACCATATTATGATTGATTTTCACGGAGCTTTCCACCCAAGCGGCTTGGAGTATCGTTATCCAAACGTATTGACTTACGAGGGTGTGCGCGGAATGGAATTTAACGGAGCTTGCCGACCCAACAACAGCATTTGGTTCCCCTTCTTGCGTGGTGCGGTAGGTCCTATGGACTATACTCCCGGCCCAATGATTTGTTATCAGCCGGAAGTTCATCATGGCAATCGTCCTTTCTGCTCGGGTGTAGGTACCAAGGCTTATCATTTGGCTGCCTTTGTCCTCTTTGAGAGCCATTTGCAGATGTTGATGGATAATCCCTGTCGTTACGACGAGTGGCCCGACTGTCGCGATTATATTACAAGTGTTCCTGTAAACTGGGATGAAACCCGTGTGTTGGCAGCAGAGGCCGGACAATATATTGTTATGGCCAAGCGCAGGGGACAGAAATGGTTTATCGGTGGAATAACAAACGATAAGCAGCGCGAACTGGACGTGACGCTCAGTTTCCTTCCCGAGGGCAAGGATTTGCAGATGACCTCATTTGTGGACGGTGTGAACGCTAACCGCATGGCTATGGATTATCGCATGGAAAAGGCTACGGTGAACAAGGGTACTAAGCTCCGTATAAAGATGGCTCGCAATGGTGGATTTGCCGGAGTGATAGGCGAATGAGACACGGACTGCCGCATAAGCCGACAAATGTAATTTTAAAAAAATGTGATGATGAGGGTGACCCATTTTACTTTTGGGGCACCCTCGTTTTTTAGTTGCTGCAACTGTGCTGTTTACGCTGCCGGAGATCTATAAAAGTTGCTCTTGAATAGCATTTTCATTAAGAGGGTTATTGCAAAAGGTAACGTTGCCCACAATCACCATAATAAAAGAGATATTTAAAATTATATCAGGCTATTATTACAATAATAGATTTCTTTGAAAACAAAGGGTTAAATAAGGTTAAATATAGTGTTAAATATTAAACTTAGCAGTACTTTCGCTATCACTATTTAAACAACGTATATTGCATTGCCGGAATGTCGATAAAAATTAAAAATCTTAATAAAATTTACCCTAATGGGAATCATGCTTTAAAGGATATAAACTTAGAGATTCCATCGGGTATGTTCGGCTTGTTGGGTCCCAACGGAGCCGGAAAATCGACACTTATGCGTATACTTGTAGCTCTGATGGAGCCTACGTCCGGTGAGATAGAGATGTATGGTTGTAATCTGCTGAAAGAGCGCAAAGAGGTAAGGCGCATTTTGGGTTATCTGCCTCAGGATTTTCGTTTCTTTGCAAAGTACAAAGTTGCCGAGTTTCTCGATTTTGCTGCGCGTCTTTCGGGCATGAACAATAGTAAAAAGCGCAAAAAAGCGGTGGCTGATATGCTCGAACAGGTTGGGCTGTACGAGGTGCGCGAACGCTATGCGGCGAAACTTTCAGGAGGCATGAAGCGTCGTTTGGGTATTGCGCAGGCGCTTATACACGAGCCAAAAGTGATAATTGTGGATGAGCCTACGACAGGCCTCGACCCCGAAGAACGTATTCGTTTTCGTAACCTATTGACGCAGGTGAGCGGCAATGATACAACTATTATATTGTCTACACACATTGTTGGTGATGTGTCAAGCTCGTGTAACAATATGGCACTGCTCAATAAAGGTGAAATATCTTTTCGAGGTTCGCCCGAAGAGATGCTTAAGCGTGCCGAGGGCAAGGTGTGGCGTCTGTGCGTGAATGACGATGAATATAATGCAATAAATAAAAAATACCCTATAATTGCCACAATTCCTAAAGGAGACATGTGGGATATACAGGTCGTTGCAGATAAATTTGAGGAGTACAAAGCCGAGAATATGCCTCCGAACCTTGAACATGCTTATGTCTATTTCATGGAGAAAGATTTAAATTTGTGGTTGAACGACTGATAAACAGTCTGATTCAAAAATAGAAAATAATTACAAATAAAAATTAAATAAAAAGCAATATCAAGAGTATGCTCTTTTTAAAAAACATACAATCAGTTTCGAAATACGAATCGAAACTTCTATACAGAAGTTGGTTTTTCAAAGTTTTTGCTACTCTTACTGTTGTTGCAACTATTTTTACAGCCATCAGCACTCTCGAAGAGTCGCGCTA
>CAZXIQ010000139.1:0-5261 GCA_964640785.1 uncultured Bacteroidaceae bacterium
CTGTGAAAAATATTGAAGTAAACTTCATATTTCTCGCTCGTTTGTTCGTATCTTTATATAAGATATACTGCACTCGCTGTGAAAAATATTGAAGTAAACTTCATATTTCTCGCTCGTTTGTTCGTATCTTTGCCATAGGCGTGCATAAAGTATTTGTTTTTGCCGTTGTGAGTGCAATCTATCTATAACAAATATAAAGAGTTTTTAACGATATGAACAGATTCAAGCTATTTCTGACATTTTTGGTTGCGGCTTCGCTTCTTGGTGCCTGTGGTGGCGATGACCAAAAAGAGTATGTTGATTATGTGAATCCTTATATTGGAAACATCAGTCATTTGCTGGTGCCCACATTCCCCACCGTTCAGTTGCCCAACAGTATGTTGCGCGTATATCCCGAACGTTCCGACTATACGTCCGAACGTGTCAATGGGCTGCCTGTTGTGGTTACCAACCATCGTGAACGTTCGGCATTCAGTTTGACACCTTATCAGGGCGAGGAGCTAAGGGCTGTGCGCTCCTACACCTACGACAATGAGAAGATTACTCCCTATTCGTTTGAAACGGAACTCGACGATAATAATATGGCTGTCAAGTATGCCTTGTCGCATCAGTCGGCAATCTACAACATAGAGTTTCGCCACACGGATAAACCTGTGTATATAATGGTGAACAGTAAAGTGGGTGCCATGCACGCTGACAAAAAGGCCATAAGCGGTCATCAGCGTCTGAGCAACAATACAAACGTATATCTGTATATAGAGCCCGAACAGATGCCTATCGAGGCTGCTGTTCTCGAGAACAATAAGTTGGCGGACAAGAGTGATGTTTCCGGAAATAACGCTTGCGCCGTATGGCGTTTCGCCGAGGGTACTACACAGGTGAACCTGCGTTACGGCATCTCTTTTATCAGTACAGAGCAGGCCAAGAAGAATCTCGAACGTGAGCAGAAGGACTTTAACGTTGCGGCTCTTGCTGATGCCGGACGTGATATATGGAACCGCGCCCTTTCGCGCATTTCGGTACAAGGTGGGACAGAGGACGAAAAAACTGTACTATATTCATCTTATTACCGCACCTTTGAACGTCCTATATGTATGAGTGAGGATGGTCGCTACTTCAGTGCTTTTGATGGAAAGGTACACGAGGATAATGGCGTTCCTTTCTACACCGACGACTGGATATGGGATACTTACCGTGCTGCACATCCGCTTCGTCTGCTCATTGATAAGGATATTGAAGAGTATATCATCGACTCTTATTTGCGTATGGCGGAACAGATGGGCAACATGTGGATGCCTACTTTTCCCGAAGTGATAGGCGATACTCGCCGCATGAATTCGAATCATGCAGTGGTCACAGTGGCCGATGCTGTGGCAAAGGGGCTTAAAGTTGATATTGCCAAGGCTTATGAGGCTTGTCGCAAGGGAATAGAGGAAAAGACGCTTGTGCCTTGGTGTTCGGCACCCGCCGGGTGGATTGACAGTTTTTATCGCGAAAATGGATATATTCCCGCATTGCGTAAGGGTGAGGAAGAGAATGACCCTAACGTAACGCCATGGGAGAAACGACAGCCTATTGCCGTTACATTGGGTACTGCCTACGACCAATGGTGTCTTCATCTGTTGGCAAAGGCCTTGGGCAAGGACGAAGAGGCTGCATACTATCTGCAATGTGCGCGCAACTACCGCAACGTGTTTCGCAGCGAAACTGCATTCTTCCATCCTAAGGACAAGGATGGCAACTGGATAGAGCCTTTCGATTACCGTTTCTCGGGCGGAATGGGCGCACGTGACTTTTACGGCGAGAACAACGGGTGGGTGTATCGCTGGGATGTTCCCCACAATGTTGCCGACCTTGTTGCACTGATGGGAGGCAAGGAAAAGTTCGTTGCCAATCTTGACCGCACTTTCACCGAGCCGTTGGGAATGAGTAAATTTATATTCTATTCACAGTTGCCCGACCATACAGGTAATGTGGGACAGTTTTCTATGGCTAACGAGCCTTCGCTGCACATACCTTATCTTTACAACTACGCCGGTGCTCCGTGGAAAACTCAGAAACGTATACGTCAGATGCTGAAGACGTGGTTCCGCAACGACCTTATGGGTATTCCCGGAGACGAGGATGGTGGTGGAATGACCTCGTTTGTGGTGTTCTCTTCGTTGGGTTTCTATCCTGTAACGCCCGGCTCGCCTTCGTACAATATAGGCAGTCCGCTATTTACTAATGCCAAAATTACTTTGAGTGGCGGAAAACTCTTTGAAATAGAGGCTGTAAACGCTTCGGCCGACAACAAATATATCCAATCGGCGACGCTCAACGGTAAGGAATGGAACAAGCCTTGGTTCAGCCACGATGATATTAAGAACGGTGCCAAACTTGTGCTGATAATGGGTGACAAGCCCAACAAGGAGTGGGGCAGTGCCGACGATGCTGTGCCGCCGTCAATCGACTGATAGGGGCTCTTTCTACTGCTCTTTTTTGTGTCTCGCCCGCTCTAATTTGCATAAATGGGTAACGTGGGTGTTCTTCCTTTTATGCAGGGGCAAAAAAATAAGCCGGCGACTTTTACTATTTGTAAGAGCTGTCGGCTTATTAAAAACATTGAAGTTTTTTATTGAATTTTTCTTAGTTGTTGCCTTTTTTGTGTTGTCCGCGTGCCATATTTCTTATCATTTCTCGCTGGAAACGGTCTTCGGCACGTTGTACGTCTAAAATTTTGCGAGCGGGTATTATTTTCAAATACTTTTCAATGTAGCTTTTTTCTAATTTCGCTATTTTTATTTTTGCATCGGCCATTTCATTCACCAATTCGCTATACTCTTCGGCCGTAAGCTCCTCTCCGCACTCTTTTTTTACTTTTTTTCGCGTTTCTCTGTTTATTTCCCATTTACTCTTTTGTAATTCGAAAAAGAGTGGAAAGAATTTTTCGGCCTCTTCGGGTGTGAGTTTGGCGTGCTTTGTGATAAATTCTTTTTGCTTTTGGCAAAATTCTTCGTGAGTGAAGTGTTTCTTTGGTTGTGGCTGTGCTGCGACGTATGTTATCGAGCAACAGACTAATGCTATTATGAGTAGAATTTTTTTCATCTTTATTAAGGTTGGTTCTGTTAAATGTGATTTTATCTATTGGGGTATGTTTTTTCTTATTGCCTACCTTAATAAGGTATTTCGCTGTCTGTTAAATAACAATATACGTTGTAGTCGTCTATTGTGTAGTTATCGAAAATGGTTTCTATTATTTCGTTATTTTCGGTTTCTGCTATTGTTGTTTTTTGGTGGTTGTATTGGTAAAATGCTGCTCCTATTAAGAATATAATGGTTACAGCGGCTGCATAGCTCCAATGGCGCAGTTTGTTTATGGCTAACAAACTTTTTCTATGCGGCTGCGTGGCAATTTCTTGTGCCGGAAGTTGCTGCATCAGGTTCCTGTGAAACTCCTCGAAATAGTTTTCGGGGAGTGTGAAAGGATTGTTTATTTTACCGTTTTTACCTTTTTCCTTCATGGTGCTTACCTTATAAGGATTTATTTCTTTGACTTAGTTATATTTAAAAGGTTTAATCCTTTTCTTTTAAAAATTCTTCTATTTTTTTTACGGCTATGTGGTACGATGCTTTTAGGGCTCCTACACTTGTTCCCAATATTTCGGACATTTCTTCGTATTTCATCTCTTCGTAGTATTTCATGTTGAATACTATGAGTTGCTTGGGTGGAAGTTTTTGAAGTGCTTCTTGGAAGATTGCTTCGGCCTTGTCACCGTTGAAATAGGGGTCGCTTTCGAGTTGTTCCACTATTGATGTTTCGAGCGAGTCTATGGGGATTGATTGTGAACGTTTGCTCAGGAATGTGAGTGTTTCGTTTATTGCTATTCTATATAGCCATGTGGATAGTTGTGAGTCGCCTCGGAAGGTGTTGATACCTGTCCATGCTTTTAAAAATGTGTTCTGCATCAGGTCGTTGGTGTCGTCGTGGGACAATACTATGCGACGTATGTGCCAATATAGCGGTTCGCTATAATGTTTTACTATCTTTGAGAAGGCCGAGCTTTGCGTCGAGGGCTTTTTAAGCTCTTGCAATATCTCTTTTTCATCGAAATTCTTTTTTGTTGGCATTGCGTGCTTTCTCTTTTAAGATAGGTTTTTTAATGATTATGTATCTTTCATTTGACGCTTTTCGTGCCAAAAGGTTTAAAGACTGTTTTAAAGTTTATTGATAATTGTGCGATGTTTTTTGTGTAAAGAGTTTGTGTGCAAGAGTTTAATGTGGGGCTACTCTATTTTGACTGTTTTGTTTTCTTTTGCGAGTATGGTGTTGGGGAATATTTTACATGCTTCGTCGAGCAGTTGTTTTTCGTCGTCGTATCGCGATGAGAAATGCCCGATGATGAGCTTTCTTACTCCTGCGTCGTGGGCAATGGTGGCTGCTTGACCGGCTGTGCTGTGAAAGGTTTCTGCTGCTCGTGCCTTCTCTTTGTTGGCGTAGGTTGCTTCGTGGTAGAGCAGGTCAATGTCTTTTATTTTTTCTATAATTGTGGGGCATGGGGCTGTGTCCGAGCAGTAGGCGTAGCTGCGTGAACGGCTGGGTGGGGTGGTGAGACGTTCGTTGGGGATAATTTCTCCTGTTTGGGTAACGTAGTCTTCGCCTTCTCGCAATTTGGGACGTGCATAGGCCGGGATATTGTAATACTCGATCATGTCCGGTTTTATATGTCTCATTTTGGGTTTTTCGCTTATGAGGAATCCGCAGCAGGGTATTCTGTGGTTCAGTGGAAGGGTTTCTACCGTTATTGTTTTGTTTTCAAAAATAACCTTTTCTTCTTCGGGGTTAATGTCGTGTAGTATCACTTCGTATTCCAAGCCCTTGCAAAAGTATTCTATTTGCGGGGTTAGAAGGATGCGTAGCATGGGGTGGGCGTATATGTGAAGTGGCATTTTGCGTCCTAATAGTCCGAATGTGGATATCATGCCTATGAGCCCGAAACAATGGTCGCCGTGTAGGTGCGAGATGAATACGTTGTTAATGCGTGCAAAGTGTTGATGCGATTTTCTTATTTGCAGTTGTGTGCCTTCGCCACAGTCTATCATCAGTAGTTCGTTACCTATTCTGACGATTTGTGAACTTGCGTTGTGGCGTGTTGTGGGCAGGGCCGAGCCGCATCCTAATATGTGTACTTCGAATTGTTCCATATGTTTGGGCTGTATTTTAATATTGCAAACTTACATAAAAATTCCGATTTTTATGCCCGTTATAATAAAAATCAAGA
>CAZXIQ010000140.1:0-5227 GCA_964640785.1 uncultured Bacteroidaceae bacterium
TAGCCTTTGTACCATGCCCGGGATATACATTCACATACCATTTTGTAAGCAGCGCTGTCGTTATTGCAGTTTCTTCTCTTCGACAAAGGAGCTGAAAAAGAGAGAATACATTGATGCTCTTTGCATGGAATTGCAAACACGCAACAACTATATTGACAATAGTTGCGTGGAGAGTATATATGTGGGTGGCGGAACACCATCGACCTTGCAAAAGGAGGATTTTGAGAAGATTTTCGACACGATAGGCAAACATTATAATATAATGGAGGGGGCCGAGATTACGTTGGAGGCTAACCCCGACGACCTTTCACGCGACTATCTTGCCATGTTGCACAGCCTGCCTTTTAATCGCTTGAGCATGGGGGTGCAGAGTTTCAACGACAGGTTGCTGAAGGAGTTAGGGCGACGCCACGATGCCAAACGTGCGATGGAGGCTTTTCGCGACGCACGCGAGGCGGGGTTCGGGAATATAAGCATAGACCTGATGTTTGCATTGCCCGGCTCTACGTCCGAAACATGGAGCAACGACCTTGAAACTGCCGTGAGCCTGTGCCCGGAACATATTTCGGCTTATAACCTTACCTATGAAGAGGGTACGTCGCTCTACAAGGCTATGATGAGCGGCGACATTGTACCACTCGACGAAGATGGGAATTTAGAACAGTTTGCCACGCTTATTGCAAGGCTGGGCGAGGCGGGCTACCGACATTACGAAATATCGAACTTTGCTCTTCGCGGACGCGAGAGCCGACACAACAGCAGCTATTGGCACGACACGCCTTATTTGGGTTGCGGAGCGGCAGCACACTCTTACGACGGCGCCTCGCGCCAATGGAACGTTGCCGATATTGATTTATATATAAGAGGTATAAAAAACGGGACGCCCGACTACGAAATTGAGGTGCTTACAGAGAGCGAACGTTACAACGATGCTATTCTCACAAGGCTTAGAACGCAGGATGGGGTGCCCATTGATTGGCTGCAAGCAAAATTTCACAAGAAATATATTATACATACGTTGAATGTTGCCGCCGAGCATATTGCTCGTGGTACTTTGGCGCATGGCTGCGATAATTGTATCAGGCTTACGAAAGATGGTATTTTTATAAGTGACGCAATCATACGTGACTTTATTTATGTCGATTGACGTTTGTTCGGTATATGATTGCGCATTTATTATGGTGCTTGAGGAATCTTTTATAGTTTATTTACCATTGTAAGTTGTTACCCTTGCTTTGCTTTTCATTGATAAGTTCATTGCAAAATGTTACTTAAAAAAAGAAATACAGCGCTGTAAAAATTACAGGCAACGTTCGCAGTAAACAACTTCCCCATCCTATCCAAGATGGGGTAACCGTTAGGCCGGAGAAGTTCGAAAATCAACCGACTTTCTTCAAACTCCTCCGAAAAACTTTGCAACAATAGATTAGACACAAAGAGTGCCGTCTAATATTAATGACGTTACTCTACAATGCGATAAATATCGGGCAGATTGCGTCCCTCTTGGTCGTAGTCGAGACCATAGCCGACAATAAAGTCGTTGGCAATGTCGAA
The DNA here is from genome assembly GCA_964640785.1 of uncultured Bacteroidaceae bacterium. Lineage (GTDB taxonomy): Bacteria > Bacteroidota > Bacteroidia > Bacteroidales > Bacteroidaceae > HGM04593. The sequence continues at coordinate 1,555 of CAZXIQ010000140.1, forward strand.
ACAACGATAATGAATATCTAAATTAACCTTCAGATTGTCGGGCTTTACAAAGAGTGTGGCTACGCGCACATCGGCAGGATTCTTTTCCTTAAGCATGCGCAACATTTCGCGCATGGTCACTCCCGAGTCAATAATATCTTCAACAACAACCAAGGTGCGGCCTTCGACATTCTCGGTGAGCCCTATAAGCTCTTTCACATTACCTGTGGAACTTGTGCCTTCGTAAGAAGATACACGTACAAAGCTGACCTCACAAGGAATTTCTATTTCGCGCAACAGGTCGGCTGCAAACATAAAAGCTCCGTTGAGCACAACAAGGAAAAGAGGTTTTTTCCCTGCAAGTTCTTCATTCATGGCAGCAGCCACCTTTTTCACCTGCTCCTTTATTTCGTCTTTGGAGATATACAATGAAAAATTTTTATCATTTACCTGAACATTTTTCATAGTTAATTTGTTTATTTAATGTGTATATATTTATCTGTTCTACTGTTTAATGCTATTGCAATATGCCACTGCTGCACAGGCACAACGTTCGCCATCGACAGCTGCCGAGACGATGCCTCCTGCGTAGCCCGCACCCTCGCCACAAGGGAAAAGCCCCTCGACCCCTACATGTTGCAATGTGTCGCTGTCTCTTACAATGCGTACAGGTGCCGAGGTTCTTGTCTCGACGCCGATTACCGCAGCCTCGTTGGTGAGAAAGCCACGAGAGGATTTTCCGAAAAGCTCGAACCCGCGACGCAAACGCGCCCCGATGAACTGCGGCAGCCAAAAGTGCATGGGCGACGACAACAGCCCCGGAGCATAGGTGCTCGACGGAAGGTCGTAGCTTAATTTTCCTTTCACAAAATCGGCCATACGCTGTGCGGGTGCCGTCTGACGACGGTTGCCCATCAGCCAGCATAGCCGTTCGAGCGACTCTTGAAAGGCCATCACACGCAACGGCGAGCCGGGAGCAACCGTCACGCGCTCTTCGCAATCTATCTGCAAGTCGGGATGCTCAAGGTCGTCGCTGTTTATCTGCACAACCATTCCCGAATTGCTCCAACGACCACCCCTGTTCGAGGGGGACATTCCGTTCACCAGCAGTTGGTTGGCGGCGGTAGCCGAGGGTATCACCACCCCACCGGGACACATGCAGAAACTGTACACTCCACGTCCATCGACCTGCGCCGTATAGGAATATTCGGCTGCGGGAAGATATTTTCCCCTACCGACCGGACTGTGATACTGTATGCGATCGATAAGTTCGGAGGGATGCTCCAGACGCACGCCCACAGCTATTCCCTTTGCCTCGATTGCTATGTTGCTATCGTGCAACGAACGATAGACGTCGCGCGCCGAATGTCCGGTGGCAAGAATGACTGCACGGGCAAGTATTTCGCCCTTGTCGGTGCGCACACCGCACACCTTTCCCGACACGACAAGAATCTCTTCCATACGTGTTTCGAAGCGCACCTCGCCACCGCAACCAATTATGCGGTTGCGCATATTCTCGATGACGCGCGGCAGTTTATCGGTGCCTATATGTGGATGCGCATCGGAGAGAATAGAGGTGCTTGCACCATGCTGGCAAAAGACGTTCAATATTCCCTCTATATTTCCGCGTTTTTTACTGCGGGTGTATAATTTTCCATCGGAGTAGGCACCTGCCCCACCCTCGCCGAAACAATAATTCGACTCGGGATTAACCTTGTGTTCGCGCGAAATTGCAGCAATGTCCAACTTTCGCGTACGCACATCCTTGCCACGCTCCACGACTATGGGACGCATGCGCAACTCTATCAACTTGAGCGCGGCAAAAAGCCCTGCCGGACCTGCACCGACAACAACTACTGCGGGACAACCCTCTACGTTGCCATACTCGCGGCTCGTATATTCGTCGGCAGGCGGCTGCTCGTTCACAAATACCCTGATTGTGAGATTGACATATATTGTACGCTGACGTGCATCGATGCTGCGTCGCAACACACGCACGGCAGTAATTGTTCTTGCATCAAGCCCTTTGACCTGTGCTATATATTTTTTTATCGTCTGCTCGCTGGCGGCGATGTGTGGTTCGACTCTTATCTGAAATTCACTTATCATGATAAAAAAGTTTCATCATCCGAAAATATATCTGAAAGCCTCTTCAACCTTGCTCACCGCTTTTATTTCTATCGAATATTTCGACAGGTCGAGACGTTTGGTGTTTGTCCGAGGTATAATTATCTGCTTGAATCCCAACTTTTCGGCCTCGGCGATACGTTGTTCTATGCGATTGATGGGGCGTATCTCGCCCGAAAGACCAACCTCGCCCGCCATGCAAACTGTTGCATCAATCTCGACATCCATATTGCTCGACAGTATGGCGCTTATAACAGAAAGGTCTATTGCCGGGTCGTTCACACGCAACCCGCCTGCTATATTCAGAAAAACATCTTTCTGGGCAAGTTTAAAGCCCACGCGCTTTTCGAGCACCGCAAGCAACATGTTCATACGACGAGTGTCGAAACCTGTCGCCGAGCGTTGCGGCGTGCCGTAGGCCGCGGTACTGACAAGGGCTTGAACCTCTATAAGAAACGGGCTTACGCCCTCGATGGCCGCAGCAATGGCAATGCCGCTCATGCCCTGATGTCTGTCGCTGAGCAGCAGTTCGGATGGGTTCTCGACCTGACGCAACCCCTCGCGACGCATTTCGTATATTCCCATTTCGGCGGTACTGCCGAACCTGTTCTTTATAGAGCGCAGCACACGGTAAATATAATGCTGGTCGCCCTCGAACTGTAAAACAACGTCTACTATATGTTCAAGGATTTTGGGACCGGCAATGGCACCCTCTTTTGTTATGTGCCCGATGAGTATGATGGGAGTGTTGCTATCCTTGGCATATTTCAGCAGCAGTGCCGTACACTCGCGTATCTGGGCTACGCTGCCGGGAGAGGAATCGACCGATTCACTGCTCATCGTCTGTATGGAGTCTATTATTATGAGCCCCGGGGAGCACTCTTTTATATGTTCGAATATTGTCTCGAGGCGCGTCTCGCACACTATCAGACAGTTCGATTGTCCGTACTCTATGCGTTCGGCACGTAGCTTTATCTGCTGCACACTCTCTTCACCCGAGACGTATAGCACCTTTTTTTCTGCCAATCGCAGCACCGTCTGAAGCACAAGCGTAGACTTTCCGATGCCCGGCTCGCCACCAAGCAGCACCAGAGAACCGGGGACAAGCCCGCCGCCCAATACGCGGTTAAGTTCCCTGTCGTTCATGTCTATACGTGGCAATTCATCGGTAGAGACCTCGTCGATGGACACAGGACGCGACGACACACTTTCGCCGGAAACGCTTATGTGAGCCATGCTGTCCTTGCGTATGCTTTTTTCGACGAAACTGTTCCATGCACCGCACGACGGACACTTTCCCGACCATTTAGGGGAATCGTAACCGCACTCGTTGCACAGAAAAACCTTTTTATCCTTTGCCATTACAAGCTTGTCTGTTTTTTATTGTTTGCGAAGATAGTGCAATATGGTTAAAATTGCAATAATTCACACTAAGGAGTTTTCAGAAACTGTTTAAATTTCTTTCGGAAAAGTTGTTTATATTACCCGTGTGTAGGGCTGTATTTTTTGTATATGAGGTGCGAGATGAGTTTTCAAGGGTGTTTCTAACCAACGCTCAAACAGCCCT
>CAZXIQ010000141.1:0-5224 GCA_964640785.1 uncultured Bacteroidaceae bacterium
AGATTGTGCGGTAGTTTATTTTGTTTACCATATTGTCGAACAGTGTTACCGATTCTAATTTGAATATCAACAGCGGGTCTTTCTGTTCGTAACTTGCATTTTGTACCGAGTGTTTAAGCTCGTCGAGGTCGCGAAGGTTCTCTTTCCATGCGTTGTCTATTGTGTGTAGCAGTATGGCTTTTTCGAAACATTTGATAATTTCCTTGCCCTTCGTTTCGTATGCGAGTTTAATGTTTACAGGTATCTGGTATACATGGCGTCCGTCGGTTATAGGTACATAGATGAACTGATGTATCATAGCCTCGTTGTTCTTATATATATATTCTATATAAGGATATGCAATTTCGGCCATTCTTTCGTTCTTGCGCTTGAAGTTTTCAAGAGCGGCATCAAAGGCGATGTTTGCTTTCTCCTCGCCGTCGAGCTTGTCATACTCTTCTTTTGTCTTGAAGGGTAGTTCTGTTGCAAGTATTTTCAGGAATTCGAGCTTGGCATCTTCGAAAGTGCGTTTGTCGAGAATTGTATAGCAACGGTCCCATATCATGTTTACGATGTCCATACCTATGCGCTCGCCCATGAGTGCGTGGCGACGTTTGGTGTAGATAACCGTACGCTGCTTGTTCATTACGTCGTCGTATTCGAGCAGGCGTTTACGTATGCCGAAGTTGTTTTCTTCTACTTTTTTCTGTGCATTTTCTATTGCTCGTGATATCATGGAGTGTTCTATCATGTCTCCCTCTTTGAAGTCCATGAATTTGCTGTCCATGATTTTTGCTATACGTTCCGAGCCGAAGAGACGCATGAGCTTGTCCTCGAGCGATACGAAGAATACCGACGAGCCCGGGTCGCCTTGACGTCCCGAACGTCCGCGTAACTGACGGTCTACACGACGAGATTCGTGTCTTTCGGTACCGATGATGGCAAGACCGCCTGCCTCGCGTACTTCGGGGCTCAGTTTGATGTCGGTACCACGACCGGCCATATTGGTGGCGATTGTAACCGTTCCTGCAAGGCCGGCTTTTGCCACAATGTCTGCCTCTTTCTGGTGCAGTTTGGCGTTGAGTACGTTGTGGGGAATCTTTTTTATTGTGAGCATGCGGCTCAGAAGTTCCGAAATGTCCACCGATGTTGTACCAACAAGCACGGGGCGGCCTTGGCCGACGAGCAGTTCAATTTCGTCGATTACTGCTTTGTATTTTTCGCGGTTGGTCTTGTAGATGCGGTCGTTCATGTCCTTGCGGGCAATGGGGCGGTTGGTGGGTATCACCACCACATCCAGCTTGTAGATGTCCCAAAATTCGCCTGCCTCTGTCTCGGCTGTACCTGTCATTCCCGACAGTTTGTGGTACATGCGGAAGTAGTTCTGCAAAGTGATTGTTGCGAATGTTTGCGAGGCTGCCTCTACTTTCACGCGCTCTTTCGCCTCGATTGCTTGGTGTAGTCCGTCCGAGTAGCGACGGCCTTCCATGATGCGGCCTGTTTGCTCGTCTACAATTTTCACTTGTCCATCTTCGGTAACAACGTATTCTACGTCGCGGTCGAACATTGCGTAGGCTTTCAGAAGTTGGTTTATTGTGTGTACACGCTCGGACTTTATCGAGTAGTTGGTGAGCATTTCCTCTTTCTTTGCAACTTTCTCTTCATCGGTCAGGTTTTTGTCATTTTCCAACAGTGAAAGTTCGGATGCAATGTCGGGCAGCACGAACAGTGTCGAGTCTTGTGAGTTTCCGGTTATAAGCTCTATACCTTTGTCGGTGAGGTCTACGCTGTTGTTCTTTTCGTCGATGACAAAATAGAGCGGCTCTATTGCCTCGGGCATGCGCTTGTTGTTCTGCTCCATGTAAATTTCCTCGGTCTTCAGCATGCCTGTCTTTACACCGGGCTCACTGAGGAGTTTTATAAGGGGCTTGTTTTTGGGCAATGCCTTGTAACTGCGGAAGAGCGAGAGGTAACCTTTGTTTACCTCTTCTTTGTTGTCTGAATATATGAGCTGACGTGCCTCGGCAAGCAATTGTGTGGTGAGTTTCTTTTGTGCCTCCATCAGACGCTCTACCAAGGGACGATACTCTTCGAACATCTGGTCGGCCTGTCGTGCTACGGGTCCCGAAATAATGAGTGGGGTACGCGCGTCGTCGATAAGCACCGAGTCTACCTCGTCTACGATGGCGTAGTTGTGCATGCGTTGCACAAGCTCGCTTGGTTGGCTTGCCATATTGTCACGCAGATAGTCGAATCCGAATTCGTTGTTGGTTCCGAATGTGATGTCTGCAAGGTAGGCATTGCGACGTGCGTCCGAGTTTGGCTGGTGTTTGTCAATACAGTCTACGCTGAGGCCGTGGAACATGTATAGAGGGCCCATCCACTCCGAGTCGCGCTTTGCGAGGTAGTCGTTCACGGTTACCACGTGTACGCCGTTGCCGGTGAGGGCATTAAGGAATACAGGGAGTGTGGCTACAAGGGTCTTACCCTCTCCGGTTGCCATTTCCGCGATTTTTCCTTTGTGCAATACAACGCCGCCAAAGAGCTGTACGTCGTAGTGTATCATGTTCCATACAGTGTCGTTGCCGCCTGCCGTCCAATGATTTTTATATATTGCCTTGTCGCCTTCGATGGTTACAAAGTCTTTTGTGGCCGCAAGGTTGCGGTCGAACTCCGTTGCTGTAACCTCTACTGTCTCGTTCTCTGTGAAACGGCGTGCGGTATCTTTTACAATGGCAAATGCCTCGGGCAGAATTTCGTCGAGTACAATCTCATTCTTGTCGAGTACCTCTTTTTCCAATTTGTCTATTTGGTTGAAAATGGACTCGCGCTTTTCAAGCTCTGTCTGCTCGATGGAGGCTTTAAGTTCCTCTATTTTTTTACGCTCTTCGACCGTTGCGGCCTTAATCTTTTCTTTAAGTGCCGCTGTGCGTGCACGCAGTTCGTCGTTGCTAAGTTCTGCAATGGCAGGGTATGCTTCTTTTATTTTTTGAACCCAAGGCTGTATTTCGCGCATGTCGCGGCTCGCCTTGTTTCCGAACATCTTGCTTATAAAATCTATAAATCCCATATATAATTATTTGTTTTTTTCTCTGTTTAAAAGTTTGTTTCTTGTGTGAAACTGCCACAATAGGGAGCAAAGATAATCATAAATTGTAAATCTTTTATCTAATCTGTGGCGAAAAAATACATTTTCTATTAATATACAGCAAAAAGTGTGCCAACGTGACATTGTATGTAATTTTGGCAGAGTGTCGCAGGGTTTTTAATACTTTTTTGTGATTAATATAAAATATATATACGCCAATACCTCTTTAAATAAAAATAAGCCCTATCTTTGTAAAGATGGATATAGCTCAATATATGATTGATATTAACCTTGTGTGTAATTTTAATATATAGTACGTTTGTATCCTGTTGAGGGTTACTTTATTTCGCATGAGGATTTGCGTAAAGGAAAGGAGCTAATCATAACAACTGTTGAGTAATATAAAAACAAACTAAATTATGAGAAAACTACTGATTTCAATTGCTTTTTTTTGATGGGCTTCTGTGTTTCGGCTCAGACGATGCATCCTACCGAGTTTGATATTCGTTGGATTTCCAACCAGCATGTGTTGGGAGTGAATAAGGAAAAAGGTCATGCTACTTATATCCCTTATGCAACAAAATCGTCGATGATGTCCGATGCGCGTTTCGAAACTCCATGGGAAACCCCGACAAAAGCCATGAGTTTGGACTTGAATGGAACTTGGAAGTTCAAATGGGTAAAGGGTACTCCGCAAGGCCCCGGTCCCGGCGAATTTCAAGCTGCCGACCTTGATGACAGCCGGTGGGATGATATACGTGTCCCAATGAGCTGGGAAATGGATAGCCGTTACAATCTGCCTACTTACAATAATACGGGTTATCCGTTTCGTGCCCGAGGTTGTCAAATGATGTTTCTTCTGAATAGAGTAATTTAAGGTAATGTCTGCTTTTATGAATGATAAAAAATATATTCCCAGCCCTGACCGCTACGAAACGATGCAGTATCGTCGTAGTGGGCAGAGCGGGGTGTTGTTGCCCGAACTTTCCTTGGGCTTTTGGCACAATTTTGGAGAGAATCACGACGAGGCTCTCGGTCTCGATATTATACATTGTGCTTTTGATAACGGTATCTGCCATTTTGACTTGGCCAATAATTACGGTCCGCCCAACGGGGCGGCCGAGGAGAGGTTCGGCCGATACATGAAACAGTCACTTCATTCCCATCGCGACGAGATGTTTATTGCCACAAAGGCCGGACATCCAATGTGGGCGGGTCCTTATGGCGATTGGGGCTCGCGAAAAAGCCTTGTTGCCAGCCTCGACCAGAGCCTGCGTCGAATGAATCTGGAGTATGTGGATATTTATTATTCCCATCGCTACGACCCGAATACGCCATTGGAAGAGACTATGCAAGCACTGGTTGATATTGTGCGTTCGGGTAAGGCTTTATATGTGGGGCTCTCTAAATATCCGGCCGACGTTGCTCATAAGGCTTATGCTTACCTTGAGGCGCATGACGTACACTGCATCCTTTATCAAGGGCGTTACAATATGTTGGTGCGCGAGCCTGAAGAGACTATTATTCAGCAAGCTCATGCGAACGGTACAGGTTTTATAGCTTTTTCGCCGCTGGCTCAGGGGTTGCTCACCGATCGCTATCTGCAAGGTATTCCCGATGGGTCACGCATGACGACGAGTAACTTTTTACGTCCCGACTCGCTCACTCCGGCGCTTATGGGTAAGTTGTGCGGACTGAACAATATTGCTCACGAACGCGGACAGACACTTGCAAGAATGGCCTTGGCGTGGCTGCTGCGCGACGAACGAGTAACCTCGGTTATTGTTGGTGCCAGCTCTGTGGCGCAGCTCAAAGAGAATCTTCGCGCACTGGAAAATACTACTTTCGACAGTGAGGAACTGCAACGTATAGATAATATTCTCGCTTGCGAGGTGTAAGGTTATAGAAAATATACAGTGTGAGATAATCTCTGTTATAAAAACGTGTCAATTTGTCATAATCTGTCATGCTGCGATTGAAATTTTGTCTTAATTTCACTCCGGTTGTTCGGAAAAAACATTTTGGCACGCTTTTGGTTATAATAATCAATGTGCGTGATTGCTGGTGTGCATCATGGCACAGAAAAGTGAATAATAAAGAAATAAATAAATTTAAATTTTAAACAATTATGAATATTAAACCTTTAGCAGACAGAGT
>CAZXIQ010000142.1:0-5079 GCA_964640785.1 uncultured Bacteroidaceae bacterium
ATTAACGCATTTCCAAAATTGCAAAAAAATCCTTCAACACCTCCCCCAATAGCACCATTCTTCATGCCATTAAGAAATGAACTTGCTGTTTTATTATATAATGTACGTAAAAAGTCTTGTGATGATAAACCTAATGTAAACCTATTTGTAATGCTAATAGATAATCCACATGATAAAAATCCTACTCCAAAATATCCTAATCCATCAAATGAAATTTTTGCTCCGTTTGAAATCCAATTAATAGCACCTGCTGCAACCAATGCCCACGGAAATTCCCCACTTTCGTCATTATATTTCAATGGGTTGTTAAGGCAATAGCTGTATCTGTTGTATCCTTGCGTTCCCGCCTCTTCGTGTACATAAGGGTCGGGGCTTAGGAAACGTGCAAGTACAGGGTCGTACATGCGGGCATTCATGTTTATAAGTCCGAACAGCGGTAAATGTTCGTGTCCTGTGTAGCCTCGTCCCAACAACAGTGTGGGTTTATTGCTTGCTGTGTACAAGTTGTGTGTTGCAGGCTCGCGCAGGTTGCCCCATGCGTCGTAGCTTAGCTCCTGCAATAGGTTGCCTGCTGCGTCGGTTATGTGTGTTATGCTGCCAAGATGGTCGCGGCATATATATTTTATGCTCCATGCACCGCCGTTGCTGCGTGTCATTACCGATGTTGCGGTGTAGGCATTGCCATCGAGGTATAGGCGTTCTTCTGTGCCGGCAGGTGTTACATCTTTTTCGTATGCGTTTATTGTAAAATATGTTCTGCTTAGGACTGTTGCCGCGTTGTTGGTGATTGTCATTTTTATGCGGTCGTCATCACCGGTATATTCGAATTGTGCAAAATTGTTGTTTTCTCTGATGCTGCCCACTTTGCCTCGTGTGTGGAAGGTGATTTCTTGCGGCATGCTTGGTATGCGATTGTTCTCGGCCTCAAGAGCTGTAACGGCGTAAGGGTTGGTCGATTGATATTCGTATGTGCCTACTTCGTCCATGCTTGTAATGTTGCCGAGAATGTCGTACTGTACATCGTTGCCGGCAAAGGATATCAGTCGGCCTATATTGTCGTATTCGAATGTTTCGTTTTTTTCATTGATAATGTCGCTGCGTGACAGCAGATTGCCTGTTGCCGAGGAAAAATTGTATGCAAAATTTTGTATACACAAAGAATCGCCGGTTACTGTGTCTTTCTTTTTTACTTGGCGCGACAGTGGATTACCGTAGGCATCGTAGTTGTATGTGCGTTTCAATGCTCCGGTTATTTCCTCGGTTATATTTCCGAAAGAGTTTTCTTTGTTTCGTTGCCACACGACCGCGTTGCCAATCATTATTTTTCTTAGGAATTTTCCCGAAGTGTCGTAGATGTAATCTCTGCGTGCAATCTCTTCGTTGTTTACACTATCTATTGTGAACAATAAGTTGCCGTTATTAGCATTGTAATTATACTTTTTGCTTACTGAAAGATTGCTGCTCATAACTTCTTTCTCGTGTATAACACGGCCTAAATTATCGTAGCTGTAATATATTTTGTGATTATAGTTGTTATTTTTGCATGTTAATAATCCGTCACTGTTATATGTATAGGTGGTTATGTTATCGAAAGCTTGAATGACTTTTTCTGTAATCCGTCCGTAGCGGTCGTAGGTGTATTCTGTACAATTTCCGTTTGCGTCAGTTTCGCTTTTTAATTCCCCGGCCGCGGTGTATGTGAAGTATTCAATGCCCGATGAGGGGTCGTTTGTATATGTGCGTCGTCCAAATTCGTCGTACATATAACTAATGTTATACTTGTCGTTGCTGTTTATGCTGCTTAATTGTCCGTCGGAGGAATAGTTGTACCACACAATGCCAAAGTCTTCTCCTGTATCTTCGTTAAGATGATCGACATACAGTAATTGCCCTAATGGATTTTTTTCTGTTTTTATATACACACTATCAGTAAAACTTAAAGTTGTATAACCGCTGTATGCTATTGTATTGTATCTGCCATCGGGGAATGTGGTTTTTTTCAAACGTTCGAATTTGTCGTATGACTTGTTTTCCGGTTTTACGGTTCGTGTGTTTCTGTTCCACCCATCGTAGTAATATTTTGTAGCATTGTTGTTATGGTCGTGCTGCTCTTTCAATCTTCCGCGTGCGTCATATACATATCTGTCGGTCAATCTCAATTCATTGGTTTTTGTTTGTAGTGCTCCATTGTCGTAATATGTGTATGTCTCGTCAAGGGTATATGACGAGGTGTACTTTTTCACTGCTTTTTTGTTTAAGCGGTGCATGCTGTCGTATGTGTCTTTTTCTTCAAGTTCTATTTTCGCTGTGCGGTCATTGGCTATACTTATGTTGTAATAATAACGTATGTCTTCTTTTGTAGTGGCGATTCTTTGGGGCACTCGAAAATGGCATGTGTCGGTAAAATAAACAATACTGGTGTCATTACGTATCGCATCGCAAACGGTAAATTTTTCGAACCCTATAAAGCCTAATCCTTGTTTGTGTCCTACTGCATTTGCATACATATAGCGTGTATCGCTAAGTGCATTGCCGTTAAGCATGGTTACACTGCGGTCGCATATTCTAAGGTTGCCTTTGTAGTTGAAATATGGAAACTTTGCTCCATTGCCCTTTGTGAAGATTTGTTGGCTATTGTCGCTTAGGCTTTTATACGAATACTTGTTTATAATTCCGTTTCCGGCAGAAATGCCGGTGAGCATACGACTATTGTAGTCGTTGTTGTTAAAATAAATTTTTGCAATGGAATCGGAAAATAGCGAGAGTACACGGTTGTAGTAGTTGCGGCTTTCGAGATTCGTAGGAACGAATGCAGGAGGTTTATTGTCCGTAATATTGTCCGGAATGTGTATACCGCTTTCAAGCATTGTTATCTGCATGTCTTTTATAATATAAAAGTACATCAAGGTTCCCCCTGCTATTGAGTGAAAACCAATCATGTCGCTGAACCCATCTTCGTTTACATCGTGCAACATATAACTGAGTCCGCTTTTATATGGTGCAATGTTTGTTTCCCCATTGTAATACCATCCTCCCTCACCCTTGTTTATGTATACTTTCCAAAATGAGTTGTAAAGGTCGTTGCTGCCACTTTGGGGGGAAAGAAGAATGTCTGTAAGACCATCGTTGTTGAATTCGCCCAACATTAACTGGCGTGGATTACTTCCCGAAAATTCCGTGTTTTTAATTTCTGTATATGTGTTTATTTTTGTACAGTTCAGCCCAGTTTCGCTATGTTTAAATGAATAAATATGTGTGCCTTCATTATTTATATGGCAAATATCTGTTTTTCCGTCTCCGTCATAATCGAGAGTAAAGAGTTTGTCGGATTTCAGATACCCGTCGCTGTATTCGTTTGCAACGTTTGAAACTGTGCATTTATTGTAAATGAATGGTTCACCAACGTAAAAAACAGTATCATTTTCCAAGTTGCAAAGATAGCATTTGCTTATATTTCCTTTATTTGAAATGTTATTAGCTGTAACGAAAAGCACATCCATACGACCGTCGCCGTTAAAGTCACCGGTGGAAAAATATTTTGGAATTGCAAAATTAATATTCGGATAATCTGTGAATGTATATGTGCGGGTGTATAGATATTTTGTAGCATTATTCTCTTGCGTAATAACTCTGAATGATAGCTTTTCTGCGTTATTATTGTTTGTGTCTATTGTGTTGTTTACAAGAATAAATTCTTCGCCTTCGTTGTTGTCAATGTCCATGAAAAAGAATTTAATGAACCCCGATTCTGTGTAAATGGGATTATATTTGCGTATGGAATCTTCGCATATGGAAAGCAGCCGTATAACTTCGTTCCCGGTATATTGATTTTTATAGGAACTGCTATACGATAATTTGTCCTCGACTAATGCAATAGCATCGTTTCCGGTGCCATAGTCGAATTTTCCTTTTTCACATCTGACATTAGCTAAATTGATTGTATTGCTGTCTTCCTTTACAAATGTATATTTATATGTGTTCCATTTTATGTCGGATTTGTTTGCGGTGCTGTCGCCGTAGTAAAAAATCACAGGGTTCTGAGTGTGGTTGTAGCTTAGATTGCTGTTGCGTGTGACTTTTTTCAAATATGGAATTTTATTTTTTATATTGTATTCGAAAAAATAACTGCTATATAGAGAATCGCCAACAAATGATTCTACCCCTGTTATCTGTTTTGGAATGTAGGGGTTACCGTTTCTGTAATAAGGGTAATCGGTATTTATATTATATTGGGAATAAAAATTTATGTTGCCTTCTTGCGTGTCGCCATATATGATTCTTGATAGGGAGGTTCCAAAGTTCGTTGTTTCGTAATAGTATGTTATTTCATTACCTATGGAGTTTGTTGATTTTGTCAAATAAAAGGCAAACCCGTCAAATTCTTTATATATATTCTTTATGCCGTTTGGTTGCCACACTTCGAAAGAATCGATATTGTTGTTGTTTATGTGGGCAAATACTTTTGTATTGCCTGTTTCTGTCTTGTAAGATAGTTTGCTTGCTGTAGAGTCTGTACGTATAAGGCGTTGTCCATCCAAATAGTATGCAGATGTGGGTAGATTGCTTGTAATTCCTTCGGCATAACCGTCGTAATAGTAGCTTTTATTGCCAAGAGAAATAATAGAACCTGTAGCAAGGCTCCAACCATACCCTCCGTTGTCAATACCGAGCATACTGTTGTAGTTGAGAGATATTGATGGAATAAAATTGTTAGGCACTTGATATATTTCTATGGGAATATTCACAGTAACAGCACCTTCCTCTGTAATATTTTGTGTGTAAGGGATGTTACCAATATCGCAACTACGGTCTATTTCATATGATGAAGGAACTGATGGTTGAAAGAGGTTTGCAGGGACATAGTTTTGTGCATTCAACGCAGTTGCGATGAATGTCAATAAAATTATAGTATGCAAACATTTATTCATAAATGTGGAAAGCTACCGGTTAAATTCAAGAAACTGTCCCATTTCTTTCAAAAAAGTTTATTACATTATCCTTGAGCAGTGCTTGCCTTTTATGCTCTTTTTTGCCTGTTTTTCCCTTTTTCGCAGTTACATAGCCCGCTATGCGCCTTTG
>CAZXIQ010000143.1:0-4982 GCA_964640785.1 uncultured Bacteroidaceae bacterium
ATATTCAACTAATTATAATATATATCACGCGCCACTTTTGGCATCATTACCTAAATAATAAAGATTGCACCAACGGAGTGCAATCTTTATTATTTATATATGTATTAATGTTTAAAAAGTCTTGTGATTATAGCGTGTATGTGCCATCGACGAGCTTGCCCATTGCCCATACGGCGCGAATTTTCAGATTCTCGTCAAGAATAAGAATGTCGGCATCTTTGTCTTTTTGCAGCGAGCCTTTGCGGTCGTATACATTCATTATTTTGGCGGGTGTCTCCGAGGCCATGCGCACTGCATCTTCCAATGGAATTTCGGCTTTTTGTACTAATGTGCGGATGAGTCTGTCCATTGTGGCCACACTGCCTGCAAGAGCCGAACGGTCGGCAAGTTTGCATACTCCGTCCTCGATTATCACACGTGGGTCGAATGCTACGTTGCTGTCGCTTGCGGCGCATGCAAGTGCGTCGGTTATCACACATGCGCGCTCAACGCCTTTAATCTTGTATACAAGTCGCAGGATTGTGGGCGGAACGTGTATTCCGTCGGCTACAACTTCAACTGTCATGTCGTCGTGCAGATAAATGCTTTCTACCGTTCCTTCGTATTTGTATTCGCGACGTTTGTGGAATCCGGGCATTGCGTTATAAAAATGGGTGGCGTGTGTAAAACCGTTTGTGTATGCTACGTGAATGTCGTCAAACTCGGCCTGTGTGTGTGCTACCGAGGCTATAATGCCTTTTGCTGTTATGTATTTACCGAACTGCATGGCGCCGGGAAGCTCGGGAGCTGCGTCCCATCGTTTGATACATTCCCATTTTTCAACCAATGGAATATACTCCATAGGGTCGGGGTTCTTTATGTGTTCCGGAATTTGTCCTCCTGCCATTTTCATGTTCAGATAGTGGCCTTCGAGGTGTAAGCCAAGGACAGGGCTGTCGGGCTCGTTCATCAGTTTTGTGCAGGTTTCAGCCGCTGCCTCTATCATAGGTATGGTCGATGAAGAAAGTGTGGGGAATATACTTGTGGTTCCGTGTTTCATGTGTGTCGCAATCGCTGTGCGGAATGCATCCTCGGAGCCTTCCATAAAGTCTCGTCCACCACCGCCATGAACGTGAATTTCAACGCCGCCCGGAACGACGTACATGCCTCTTGCGTCGAAAAGTTCGGCGCCTACTACTGCGAGGTCACAATTTGTAACTTCAAGAATTTTGTTGTCTCTTATAATGACAGAGCCATCTTTCAACCATCCTTGCGGAGTGAGAATTTTTGCATTTATAATTTGTGTCAGCATATGTTTGTGTTATTGGTTACATGTATATATTAATTTTAAACCTTGTTTGCCTTGTTGTACGAAATTCAATATTTCTCTATAATTGCAAGGGGTGTTTGTTTTTATAAAAAAACAGTTTTTACAAAAGTAATAAAAAAATGTGAATGTCGATAAATTTTATATAAAAAATGAATAAATCTTGCAATTTGTCAAAATTTAGAATTTGTTTGTGGCGCTGTAACAATATAAATTTAGTAAAACCTTTTGTTTAAGGTCGAAAAAGACGTACTTTTGCACCGGATTAAAGAATATAATAATGAAAAGAAGGCACAATATTATAGTATGTTTGTTGTTTGCTGCAATGTGTATGTTGGGTTGTGGCGAAGATAGAACGTATGAGTATCTGGAACTGACACAGGAGAATCAATGGATTTTTCAAAAAATGCAGGATGTGTATCTGTGGAGCGATTCTATGAAAAAGCCCGGTCGGCAATCTTTTTTTGCAAAAAGCAGTGCTTTTTTTGAGACGTTATTGCAAAAAGGGGATGAATTTTCTCATTTTGCCGATAGTGCCATAAACACAAGCTACGGAATTGGTTATGCTGTTTTGCGCGACCCGCTTGAGATTCAAAAATCTAAAGTGTATGCCTTGGTGTTATTTGTGGAACCCGGTTCACCGGCAGCTGCAGCGGGGCTTAAACGTGGCGATTGGATAACTAAAATCGGTAAGTATAATATATCGTTAAGCAACTACGGTTATCTGGACAGGGGTGAAACTACAACAGTTCAGACAAGTAAAATTGTGCTCGACGAGCAGAGTATGGAGTATGTATGGCAGGATGGCGATACGCTGCATATGGATGTTGCCACTACCCTCTCTCCACGTGATGTATATATTGATACTGTCTATGTGCAACGTGGTCGTAAAATCGGTTATTTGGCGTATAACAGATTTTCGCAAGAAGGTAAGGATGAGACTGTCGCTGCAATGGAAAGATTCAAGCAACAAGGTGTTACCGAACTTATAATAGATTTACGTTATAATTGCGGTGGCAGTATTTCGGTTGCAGCGCAGTTGGCAAGCATGATTGTCCCTTCGACCAATGTTGGCGACGCTTTTTGCAGCCTTAAGTATAATGCTTTCAACAGCGAGCAAGATACAGTGTATAAATATGTTCAATCAAATACATTGTCGCTTGATAAATTGTATATTATCAGTGGCGGGGCTACACGCGGCGCGGCTGAAACTTTCATCGGTGCATTGCAGCAAACAATCGGTTATAATAATGCAATAGTTGTAGGTGAAAAAACAGTTGGCCAGAATTTTGCTACACAGACTTATGAATCGCCATACAATTTCTCTATAACTCCGGTAACGGCATTTGTAGAGAATGTCGATGGGGAAAGTATGTATCCCGGTGGTATTATACCTAATTATTCGATAAACGAACTTGCCGATTTTTATAAAATTTACAACCTTGGAAATACTCAAGAATATGTCCTTTATAATGTTATTTATTATATTGTGAACGGAACATTCCCGTCGAATGATATGCTGCAAAGAGCGGGTGTTGTTTCACGCTGCATTCCGAAGTATGGTAAAAGCATCAGTCGATAATTTTTATATTTAATACACCCCAAGAGGTTGCATCAAGATGAAAAATCGGTGCAACCTCTTTTATTTATAACTTTCGGAAAATCTAAATTTAACCGAAAGAAACTTTTTTTTCTTTTTATTAAACACCCTGTTCAAACCCGAACCCCTTTTGTGACGTTTATTATGCATATAACCTAAAAATTATAAGCAGAATGAAAAAAAATGTTTTTTTTACAGTTGTGGCAACATCGTTACTGATGGCCTCATGTGGTTCTTGCGGCGACAACAGACAGCAAGGAGTTGTTTTAGAGACTGAAACTGACAGCATCTTCATGCCGAATGATTCTACTGTTGCCGACCTGCAAACATTCGTCTACGAGGGCTTGATGCCTATGGATAATGGTACCATTGCCGATTATATCCTTACAATAAAAAGTCTCGGTTGGGAGGAAAATGGCACATATACTACTGTTTCCACCATCACAACAGATACGGCTGTCATTAAACAGCAGGACAATGGTGAAAGTATAGTTATCATAGGAATGCCCAACGATAGTACAACTGTAATTTATCAGCTTGTTTCGGCTAATAATAATCCGCCGATACATCTTATGGCGCATGGCGACAGTGCTCTTGTGAAAATTAATAAAAATATGTTGCCTGTATCAAAAGATTCCAAACATAAGCTTATTCGCAAAAAATAAGGAATTGTAGATTTTTTAATAACTTAAAATTTAAAATCATGAGAAACAAATTATTAATCTTACCACTGCTGACGCTGTTGTTTGCTGCATGTGAGCAAAATCCCGATACGGACAAGCTCGATGACGATTATCTTGTGTATACCAACTATGATAAAAATGCCGATTATTCGGCTATGACCACCTTTTATGCCATTGACAGCATTCTGTTGATAACCAATCAGAACAATCCTACATATTGGAACAACGCCTCGTCGCAGAAAATAATAGATGAGTTCCGTAAAAACATGATTGATTATGGTTATGTCGAGGTGGAAACTCCTGAAGAGGCCGATGCTATTTTGCAATTAAGCTACGTGAGTACCACCTATTATTACTACGATTATGTAAATGGAAATCCATGGTGGAACAGCTATCCGGGTTATTGGAATTGGAACAGCTATGGTTGGTACTATCCATTCTATGTGCCTTACAGTTTTAGCACAGGCTCCATTATATGTGAATTGGTGGACATGGAAAGTCGTATAAGCGATACGGATAAACTTACGATTGTTTGGAATGCGTATATATGCGGATTGTTGAGTGGGAATTCGTTGAGTATGAGTAAGACGCTTGACGGAATTAATCAAGCCTTCTCTCAATCGTCGTATTTGTCAAAATAAATAATAATTTAAAAAGATTCAGTATGAAAACTGTCAGAAATATATTGTTGGGTGCAATGCTGCTGATTGCAGCAGCTTACCCATCTGCAACAAAAGCTCAAGTTTCGCTTAACAGCTATTTTAATGTCGATTGGCAATTCAATATACCGTTGGGAAATAATTTTTCGAATGGTGCAAGTGGCTGGGGTATGAATTTCGAAGGTGGATATTATCTTACGCAGGATTTTTCAATCGGAGCCTTTCTTAACTTTCATACAAACAATGAATATTTTCCTCGTCAGACAATTTCGTTGAGTGAAACTCTTAGCATGAGCAGTCGCCAACAGCATCAGATGTTTACTTTGCCGTTTGGAGTTTCTATGCGTTACCGCATTATGGAGGCCGATTTTCAACCGTATGTAGGCATGAAGTTGGGTATGTGTTATTCCGAATTCAATAATTACTATTATATATTTGAAAAGAGTCAGGACAGGTGGGGCTTTTATATGTCGCCCGAGGTTGGGTTCAATTATTACCCTTGGGCCAATGGCGTTGGGTTTCACATGGCTCTGTATTATAGTTTCGCGACCAATAAATGTAATATAATGAGTTACAAACAGAGTACTCTCAATAATATTGGTTTCCGCTTGGGAGTGGCATTTTGAAAATGTAAATACAAACAATGAGGCCGGGTCAAAAGCATTTTTGATCCGGCCTCATATTTTTTATCTATAGATGGTTAAATGGAGCTATATGGAGAAAAGCAAAGAGGG
>CAZXIQ010000144.1:0-4971 GCA_964640785.1 uncultured Bacteroidaceae bacterium
CAACACACCGATTTACAAAGAAAGGGAAGCATCACATTTCGTTTTGCCCCCCTTATATTCACAACCCTATAACAATCTGCGACGAAATTCACCACACACAATAGCGGTAGCAGTGGAAACGTTCAACGACTCCGAAGTGCTACGTCCGGCAGGAAAGTTAGGAATAAGGATACGTTCATCTATGAATTTCTCGCACTCGGCGCCAATGCCTTTTCCTTCGTTGCCCATCACTATTATTCCGTTTGTAGAAAGTGAATGTTCATATATATTTTTTCCATTCAGGAAAGTGCCGTAAACCGGAACCGATTTTTCAAGCGAAGCAAGATATTGAGGAAGCTCTACATAATATACATTCACCCGAGCCAATGCCCCCATTGTTGCCTGTACAGTTTTAGGATTATAAACATCCACAGTGCCGATAGAACAATATATATGCTCAATTCCGAACCAATCGGCAATTCTTATAATAGTTCCCAGATTCCCCGGGTCCTGCACATCGTCAATAGCAAGACATAATTCATGTTTGGGAGTACGAACATCGGGAATATTATTTTTTTGCTTAAACAGACCTAAGATTCCTTGCGGAGTCTTTAAAAAACTGACCTTTTTCAATTCATCATCGCCAGTGACAACAACCTCAATATCTTGTCTGTTCTTAATGCAGTGAAGAGACTTTTCCGTGGCAATAATCTTGTGACACTCGACACCCGAAACAATAAGATCATTCACCAATTTTTCCCCCTCGGCAACAAAAAGATTCGTCTCTTTGCGAAACTTTTTCATATCCAACGAACGGACAAGTTTAATGAGATTTTTGCTAAGCATGATAATCTTTTTTTCGATAAGTTTTTTTAAATAAATTTTTGCAAAGCTACTAATAAAATCGAAGAGTATAACTTTAACAACAGCAAAATATTGAAGAATTTCACTATCTTTATATAAGAGAGACGGCACCTTGGGATAAAAAATAAGGAAACTTATTTTGTTCAATTCTCTGTTTGCACTAACTTTACATAAGAGAGGCTACACCTCGGCAATAAAAATAAACAAGTTTATTTTGTTCTCCTCTCGGCTTGCACTATCTTTGCATTATAATCCCGAATTTTGGCAAAACATACGACAGCCAAAGAAAAATAGGGTACAGTGTGAAATTTTAAATTGAATGATGTCATTAAGAAAAGAAATATATCTGTTACTAACTCTGTTGTTAGCATCGTGCTCCGTCTCAAAATTTATTCCCGAGGGAGAGTATATGCTTAACAGAGTAGACATCATTTCCCACAACAAAGAGAATTACGCCACACAAGCACGTTCATACGTTCGCCAAAATCCAAACTCCAAATGGTTCAGCCTGATAAAAGCCCCATTGTACATCTATTCGGCAGCAGGGACTGATAGTACAAAATGGATTAACAAAGCTCTTCAAAAAATAGGAGAAGCACCGGTCATCTACGACAGCAGACAAGCCGAACTTACACGAGAAAGCATAGAGACAATGCTGAAAAACAACGGCTATCTGCATGCAACAGTCGATTATGAGCCCAAAGTAACCAAAGGCAACAGAATAAATGCCACATATTATCTTCACGAACGCGAGCGCTATAAAATAATCAGCTTTACTCGCGAAATAGAGGATTCATTGGTAGAAAGTTTTGTTATTGCCGACAGCGTAAACTCATTGTTGAGGAAAGGTATGCCATTCAGCATAAACACCTTAAACAAAGAGCGTGAACGTGTGACAACAATGCTTAAAAATGTAGGGTTCTATAAATTCCAAAAAGAATACATATCCTTTGTAGCCGATACAGCATATCAATCGACAGAGATAAACCTGAAGATGAAAATTGCAGCATTCAAAGACAATGCACAAAACCTTCCCACAGCTCACAAACAATACTATTTCGGCAACATATACTTTGTCTCGGACGCAGGTTTGCGACTCGACGACAACGAACTTTCTTTATGCGACACGACACATGTAGGAGATTACAATATATTATACCGAAACAAACTCTTCATGCGCCCCACCGTACTATCCAATCAAACATATATTCAACCCGGAGAACTATATTCACAAAGCAAAGCAGACAGAACATATAATTCATTCTCGCAACTCAGCGCCCTCAAACACACAACATTAAGAATAAGAGACAATAAAACAAATGCCTCATTGCTCGATTGCTACATAATGTTTGAACGCAGAAAACAACGTTCGGTAACATTTGAAATTGAAGGAACAAACACAGCCGGAGATTTAGGCGCGGCATGTTCCATGACATTCTCGAACAGAAATCTTTTTAAAGGTTCCGAGGTTCTGTCGTTGCGGTTATTCGGCGCGTACGAAGCAATTTCGGGGCTAAGCGGATATATAAAAGACAGCTATTTCGAATACGGTGCAGAGTTAGGACTGCGCATTCCCGGCGGCCTTGTATCAAGAATGATTCCCGCCGAAAAACGATTCCTTAAATCTGCCACACAATTTTCTCTGCAATTCAACTCCCAAGAACGCCCCGAGTTTGAAAGACAGATTCTATCAGCGTCATGGAGCTATTTGTGGAGCAAGAAACAGTCAAAGCAACACAAAATAGACCTTATAGATGTCAGCTACATATATGTACCTTGGATTTCAGAAACATTCAAGCGAGAGTACCTCGACAGCATTTCAAATAGAAACTCTATTCTAAAATACAATTACGAGAATCTGCTAATCACAAAATTAGGCTACTCATTCTCGTACAACTCTGCCGCAGAGAAAAACGGTTTCCAGCCAATAGTCTTTTCTATGCGCAGCAATATAGAAAGTTCAGGAAATGTACTGACAGGCATAAATTCATTATTCTCAACGCCTAAAAACTCGGAAGGCCAATACACGTTTATGGATATTGCCTATGCACAATACATTAAAGGTGACCTCGACCTTACCACACATGTCAATATAGACAACCGCAACTCACTCGTTGTGCATCTGGGAATGGGAATAGCCTATCCCTACGGCAATTCAACAATTTTGCCGTTCGAAAAACGATATTTTTCAGGTGGAGCCAACAGTATGCGCGGATGGACTGTCCGAGGATTAGGTCCGGGCTCCTTTAAAAACAAAAACAGAGACATAGACTTTATAAACCAGTCGGGTGACATGAAACTTGATGTCAATATCGAATATCGTTCACATCTTTTTTGGAAACTCCACTCGGCAATCTTTGTGGATGCAGGAAATATATGGACAATACGCGAGTACAAAGAGCAACCCGGCGGAAAGTTTAATATAAAAACATTTTATCAGGATATTGCTTTTTCCTATGGCATGGGACTTAGATTCGAACTTGACTTTTTTGTCTTTCGTCTCGACTGCGGTATGAAAGCCGTAAACCCAGCCTATTCGGGAAAAGATAAATACCCATTACTTAACCCTGATTTCAGTAGAGATTTTGCATTGCACTTTGCAGTGGGCTATCCATTCTGATTATCAGCAACATTTTTTAGAAGAAAAACAATATATAATATGGAGATTCGATTTATGAGTATAGGTAGTGGCAGTTGCGGAAATTGTTACTATTTGGGTACAGAAAAATACGGCATACTTATAGACGCGGGAATACCTGTAAAGACTATACGCCTCGCCTTGAAAAAGGAAAATATTCCTTTTGAAAATATTTGTGCCGTATTTGTCACACACGACCATGCCGACCATATAAAGTCGCTTGGCGTGGTTGCATCAAAAGCCATGATACCTATTTATGCTACAAAAAAAATTCACGAAGGTATTACACGCAATTATTGTATAACAACACCTATCGACCCACAATACATACGCTTTATAGAAAAAGAGAATTGTGTGGAATTTAAGGATATGAAAATTACCGCTTTCGAAGTTCCTCACGATGGCACAGACAACGTAGGGTATTGCATAGAGATGGGCAATAAAACATTCTGTTTTCTCACAGACTTGGGATGTATAACAGATACAGCAGCCGAGTATATAAACAAAGCAAACTATCTTGTAATTGAAGCCAATTACGAGGAAGAGATGCTTGCAATGGGTAAATATCCCAAATTTTTGAAAGACAGAGTATCGAGCCGAACAGGCCACCTAAGCAACCAGACAACAGCACGTTTCCTCGCCGAGAATTTTAACGAACACCTTAAATATATATGGTTGTGCCATTTGAGCGAAGAGAACAACCATCCCGAACTTGCATACAAGGCAGTGGAAATGCAAATGAAAAGCTATGGAATAATACCGGGAAAGGATGTTCATTTAAGTGTGTTGAAACGTTCAACGCCCTCGCCACTTTACCATCTTGATTGTGGGACTGAAAATGAATATTAACAAACATGGAAGTTTATTTTTAAAAAAACAATAAAGAGTTTCTTAAAAACAGATAAAAAGAGTAACTTTGCACCCGAAAACGGAAAACCGTTTCCGCGTAGCATTTTTATGCTGCGCGTTTCAAATAGAAATAACAAATTAAAATATATAGTCAATGAATTTTGTACAGGAATTGAAATGGCGCGGGATGATTCAAGACATGACACCCGGAACAGAGGAACAACTTCAAAAAGAGATGACGACAGCTTATCTGGGCATAGACCCTACGGCCGACTCACTGCACATAGGCCACCTTGTAGGTGTTATGATGCTTCGCCACTTTCAACGTTCGGGACACAGACCCATTGCACTTATAGGTGGTGCAACAGGCATGATAGGTGACCCATCAGGAAAATCCAAAGAACGCGTTCTTATTGACGAAGAGAGATTGCGTCACAATCAAGAGGCAATAAAAAATCAATTAGCTCGTTTCCTCGATTTTGAGAGCGATGCACCCAACGCAGCTATCTTGGTAAACAACTATGACTGGATGAAGACTTTCTCGTTTCTCGACTTCATTCGTAACATTGGCAAATTGATTACCGTAAACTATATGATGTCCAAAGACTCTGTCAAGCGTCGTATTACCGGCGAGAGTGGTG
>CAZXIQ010000145.1:0-4967 GCA_964640785.1 uncultured Bacteroidaceae bacterium
GCAAGGGTATTTACAACAAACGTAATGAAACGCAGATTCTCTTTGTCGGTCTTTCCGGGAGCCATGAGCAGAGTGCCATTATCTGTTCCCAACGACCAGTTATTGTGTTTACCCGAACCGTTTACGCCCTTGAATGGTTTTTCGTGCAACAACACTATAAAACCATGTTTGCGGGCAACAACTTTCATCAACGACATTATTATCATGTTGTGGTCCACGGCAAGATTGCACTCCTCGTATATGGGCGCAAGCTCGAACTGATTGGGTGCAACCTCGTTGTGACAGGTCTTTGCCGGAATTCCCAGCTTAAGAGCCTCAACCTCAAGGTCCGACATAAAAGCTGCCACACGCTCGGGGATAGAGCCAAAATAGTGGTCGTCGAGCTGCTGATTTTTTGCACTATCGTGCCCCATAAGCGTGCGACCTGTCATTTGCAGGTCGGGACGAGCCAATGCCATATCTTCGTCCACAAGAAAATACTCTTGCTCCCATCCAAGGTAGGTATTTACCTTTTTTACACTTTTATCGAAATAGTGACACACGTCTGTTGCAGCTTTATCAACCGCGCGTATAGCCTTGAGCAATGGTGCCTTGTAGTCGAGTGCCTCACCTGTGTACGATATAAAAATTGTTGGAACACACAGAGTGTCACCCATCAAAAATGCCGGGGAGGTAGGGTCCCAAGCACTGTATCCGCGAGCCTCGAATGTGCTGCGTATTCCACCATTGGGGAAAGAGGAGGCATCGGGCTCTTGCTGTACAAGCAATTTTCCTGAAAATTTCTCTATTACACCACCCTTGCCATCATGCTCGACAAAAGCATCGTGCTTTTCGGCAGTAGTTTCGGTGAGCGGATGGAACCAGTGAGTATAATGAGTAGCTCCGTTCTCTATTGCCCAACGTTTCATACCCTCGGCAACACCATCGGCAATGGAGACGTCAAGCGAGGCGCCATTATCAATAACATCAATCAGTTTGGCATATATATCACTCGAAAGATATTTGAACATCTTTTCGCGGTTGAACACGTTCATCGCAAAATAGTCAGCCGGACGCCCTTTGGGCATCGTCGGCTTAACGGGTTTCTTATTAAACGCATCGCGTACAACGTCGAATCTTAATTTTGACATAGTAATATTTTTTATTTCAATCTACGCACTTGGGTTTATTGCAAATTTGACAAATATTTTCACCACCAGACATTTCACAAAGAAAGTCGATTGCAAAGATACAAACTGTGTTACAGAGTAAAAAGGATTTTTAGGAAATTCCTGCCTTCCAAAAGAAAAAAACCAAAAAAAAGAGCCGCATTTTCAAACTTGCGGGCAGTTTTATTAATAAAAATCGAAAAAAACGAGGGATTTTTTCAAAAATGCGCGAGCAGCACAAAAAACACCCCAAAAAGAGAAAGCACTTCTTTTCGGACAGACACAAGCTGTCTACTGTAAATAATTTTCAACACAACAAACAAACTGTTCACATTACAATAAAATTCGCCAATAATTCGTAAGTTTACATAAAACAGAAAAAGTGTTTACGCTCATCGACGAACAAATTTGTTATAATATCAAAAAAAACAGCATAAGAGAGAAATTATAAGTAACATTATTTATTTTAAATAAGAGGATTCATTATCTTTGCAAATGTCTCTTCACAATTAACAGCTATGAGCATCGACAATATAACAGAAACAACAAAAGCAACGGATAACCCGCTGCTTCAACCATATAACACTCCGTTCGAGGCAATTCCATTCGACAAGATTGAGCTTGCACACATCCTTCCCGCAATAGAAAAGGGAATAGAAATTGAACAGAAAGAGATTGCCGCAATTACAGATAACAGCGACACACCCACATTCGACAACACCATTCTTCCGTTTGAAAAATCAGGCGGAATAATTTCAAAGGTAACATGTGTACTCAACACCTACATGAATGTGCGCAACGACGAAGAGATACAAAAACTCTCCGAAGAGGCTTATTCGCTACTGACCGATCATCGCAACAACATATACCTCAACGAAAAACTATTTTCAAGAATAAAAGAGGTGTACAACAATGTTGCCACCACACTAAGCTGCGAGCAACAACGCCTGCTGCAAACCATCCACGAAAGTTTCGTCAGAGCAGGTGCCAACCTTGACGAAAAACAAAAAGAAAAATACCGCGAACTAACGCAAAAATTAAACAAGCTGGAGCTTAAATTTCAAGAAAACACCATTAAAGAAACAGACAGTTTCAGTCTGCACATAACAGACGACAAGCAACTTGGCGGACTACCCGAAAGGCTCATAGAGTCGGCAGCACTCGCGGCAAAAGATGCCGGAAAAGAGGGATGGATATTCACACTGCACCGACCAAGCTACATACCTTTCCTATGTTTCAGCACTCAACGCGAACTGCGCAAAAAGCTATATATGGCATACAGCTCACTAGGAGCAAAAGGCGACGAATATGACAACAGAGCGCTTGTCGTACAGATAGTAAACGCCCGTCTGGAACTTGCCAACCTATTGGGCTACAACACATACTCGGACTACATAACTTCGCAACGCATGGCACAAAACAGCGACAATGTATTCTCTTTATTGGGACGTCTCACATGGTCGTATCTGCCAACAGCACAACGCGAGACAGACGAAATAAAAGAACTTGCACGCGAAATTGAAGGTGAAAATTTCGAACTGATGCCTTGGGACTTTCTCTACTATTCCGAAAAACTGAAACAGAAGAAACATTCACTCGACGACGAAATTCTGCGTCCCTACCTTTCCCTTGAACAGGTACTGCACGGCATTGCCAACCTCGCCACACGTCTCTACGGAATAACATTCCGCAAGAACAACGAAATACCCGTATATCACCCCGAGGTAAAAGTATTCGAAGTATACGACTACGATGGCAGATTCCTTGCCCTGCTCTACTGCGATTTTTTCCCACGCAAAGGCAAACGCTCGGGCGCATGGATGGACTCTATAAAAGGACAGTACAAAGACAAGGACGGTACCGACCATCGTCCACATGTAACACTTACCACAAACGTCACAAAGCCCACGCCCGGAAAACCGGCCATGCTGACGATAGACGAAGTAAACACCATGCTGCACGAGTTTGGACACTGCCTGCACGGAATATTCTCGGACGTAACATACGAAAGCCTATGCAGCCCCGACGTCCTGTGGGATTTTGTAGAGTTGCCCTCACAGATAATGGAAAATTTCACCACGCTGAAAGAATTCCTCAACACCTTTGCCTTCCACTACGAAACAGGCGAAACAATCCCCGAAGAACTGTTGCAACGAATAAACGAGGCACGCAACTTCAAAGCAGGCTACAACTGTATACGCCAAGTAGGGTTAGGCCTTATAGACCAAGCATGGCACAACATATCAAAGCCATTCGACGGCGAAGTGCTTACATACGAACAAAAAGCCATAGAATCACTGAAACTGCTGCCCGAAGTTGCAGGCACAGGAATCACGCCACAGTTCAGCCACATAATGACAGGAGGCTACTCGGCCGGATATTACAGCTACAAATGGGCAGAAATGCTCGACGCCGACGCCTTTGCACTATTTAAAGAAAATGGAGTATTCTCGACAAAAACAGCACAATCGTTCCGCGACAATATTCTTGCACGCGGAAACAGCGAACACCCACAAATTCTATACAAAAAATTTCGTGGGAGCGAGCCACGCCTCGACGCAATGCTCCAAAGAGACGGAATAGACACAATATGCCCACACCTATGATAAAGACAAAGATAATATTATCACTGCTACTGCTGACAACCACTCTCGCCTCGTGCGACAGTGGCGACGACCTTACGGAGATATTCTTAAACCGCACGTGGAACCTATCCTTCTTCAACGAAGGCAATAGAATAACATCCCCGTCAGGAAAATCAGCATACACGCTGAAATTCTACGATTCTACATTCGCATTCACCACCACCGACGGTGTAACGATTACCGGACATTGGCAAGCCGACAACAAAGAGCGCACATTCAGCTGCTCGCGTTTGCAAGTAAACAACGGCTCCATTGCCACAGACAGCATAGCCATGAAAGCCGAAAAATTCTTTAAAAACGCAAAATACTACGAAGGAGACAGCAATTTTCTGAAAATAATGATACAGAAAAACAGCTACATGCAATTTCATAACAAATAACCATGGAAAATATTGAAAAAAAGCAAGCCGAACTTGACTTAAGATACATACGCATGGCAAGAATATGGGCCGAAAACTCATACTGCAAACGCAGACAGGTCGGTGCCATCATAGTAAAAGACAAAATGATAATCTCGGACGGATACAACGGCACACCCTCGGGATTCGAAAATATATGCGAGGACGAGAGCGGCCTCACAAAGCCCTACGTACTGCACGCCGAGGCAAACGCAATAACAAAAATAGCCCGTTCGGGCAACAACAGCGACGGAGCCACCCTGTATGTAACAGCAGCCCCCTGCATAGAGTGTGCCAAGCTGATAATTCAAGCAGGCATAAAACGAGTAGTATACTCCGAAGAGTATCGCCTTAAAGACGGAATAGAATTGCTACAAAGAGCAGGCATAGAAGTTGTTCTTGCAAAAGAAAATTAAAAAAAGCAATATACAGATGAAAAAGTATCAACCAACCCTATACATACTTATCGCACTCATAGGAGTGCTCACAGGCATATACATATCCAAGAAAGAGAGCATAGAAAAGGTCTTTTACAGTTTCAACAAAGTAGACGAACTGATGCACCTTGTACACAGCAACTATGTAGACTCGTTAAGCATGGAAGATATTATTGAGCAAACAATGCCCAAAATACTCACAGAACTCGACCCACACAGCACATACATACCCGCCAAAGACCTCGAAGCCACCAACGCCGACCTTAAGAGCAGTTTCAGCGGAATAGGCATCAAATTCATCATACAGGACGACACAATACATATAAACGAAGTAATCCG
>CAZXIQ010000146.1:0-4961 GCA_964640785.1 uncultured Bacteroidaceae bacterium
TTCATATTTCTCGTTCGTTTGCTATAACTTTGAAAAGTCAAAAATAAAAAACGTGAAACTTTACGCAGCACCGTTACAGGGATTCACAGAGGCCACGTGGCGCAACATACATAGTGAAATTTTCGGAGGGACAGACTGTTACGTTACCCCTTTCATCAGAATAGAAAAAGGGACGATACGAAGCAAAGATATTCGCGACATTGAGAAGAAGAATAACAGCGTGGGGCATCTTGTTCCACAACTGATAGCTGCGTCGCCCGAGGAGTTTGTGCCATTGGTGGAGTTTATCGCCGGCGAGGGTTACAACGAGGCTGATATTAACATGGGCTGCTCGTTTGCGTTGCAGGTGCGCAAGTGTCACGGCGCAGGATTACTGCCCCACCCCGACAAAATTGCGGCGTTGATGCGTGCCACTGAAAAGTTTCCTGAAATATCTTTTTCGGTGAAGATGCGACTCGGTTGGGAAAGTAAAGAGGAGTGGCGCAACGTGCTACCCATCTTGAACGACACTAAACTGTCGCACGTGACATTACACCCGCGCACCGGACGCGAACAGTATCGCGCTGCGGCCGACTGCGAGGAATTTGCACATTTCTATGAAGAGTGCCACCACCCGCTTGTTTACAACGGCGACCTTACAACGCTTGAACAGATGAATGACATTGCCGGGCGTTTCCCTCGTTTACAAGGATTGATGATGGGACGCGGATTGCTTGCCGACCCTGCTCTTGCAATGGAGTTTAAAGAGCAAAGAGAATTGTCGCACGGCGAAAAGGCGTCGTTAGTAGCAAAGTTTCACCAGAAATTTTATGATGCAATGTCGCCGAGGTTGCAAGGAAACACGCAACTGCTAAGCAAGTTCAAACCCTACTGGGAGTATTTGTTGCCGGACATGGAAAAACGGGATAGAAAGGCGATACTAAAGGCATCGACTGTCGATAAGTATCTTGTTGCGGTAAACAGCGCTCTTGCAAGGTATTAGAAGCTGTTTAAATTTCTTTCAAATATTATGTTTACATTATACGTGAACTATAAAAATTCAAGGACATAAATTTAAACAGTTTCTTAGTTTCTTACAAACAGATACACCTTGCCGGCTTTTGTAGAAACATCATATTCATAAACCTTACGCAACTGAGGTTGCTCGGGAGTAATCTCGGCAGAAACAAGCGGCGAGGCAACAGACGCTGGTGCATAAAGCACGTTGGGGCAACCACCGGCAGCAGGCTTAAGCCCCGCACCACGCAGCGGGGCATAAGAGCGCAGACGTAGCGTTCCTCCCACGCGCGAGAGTACACGCACCGTATCGGCCGCCGCATCTTTCCACGAAATATCAACCACAAAACTGCCGCGAGCGACAAGCCCTGTCACACTACCTTTGTCCCACGCATCGGGCAGAGCCGGAAGAATGTGAACTGCTCCATCGTGGCTCTGTAACAACATTTCGGCAATACCTGCTGTAAAACCGAAGTTGCCATCTATCTGGAAAGGAGGGTGAGCGTCGAAAAGGTTGGGATAGGTGCGGCCGTTGGGAAATTCGCGATGTTTACTGTCGTCGGGCAGCAACGAAAGCATATTTTCTATGATGCGACAGGCATGATTGCCGTCGAGCATGCGCGCCCAGAAATTTATCTTCCACCCTATGCTCCACCCTGTGGCCTTGTCGCCACGCTGGACAAGAGTGTTGCGAGCCGCCTGAAAAAGCAGGGGGTTGCTGTAAGGAGATATTTGGTTACTCGGGTACAGACCGTAAAGATGCGAAATGTGGCGATGGCGGTCGCGAGGATTATCAACATCTTCGAGCCACTCTTGCAGTTGGTTGTGTCGCCCTATCTGCATGGGTGGCAGTTGCGCAATAACCGCCGAGAGGGTGTCACAATATGCCGCGTCGCAATCTAAAATTTTTGCGGCAGCAAGCACGTTCGACAGTGCGTCAAAGGCTATCTGATTGTCCATCGTACAACCGGCGGTTACAGAGGGGCCTGTGGGGCCATGCTCGGGCGAGAGTGAGGGAGCGGACACCAACCAATTATACTTCGGATGATTGACCAAGAAACTTATGTAAAAGTCGGCACAACCTTTGAGGACAGGGTAATATTGATGCAGGAACTTTTTATCGCCGGTAAAAAGATAGTGCTGCCACAGATGGGTCGCAAGCCATGCGCCGCCATTGGGCCACATGCCGTAATATGCAGCATCGACGGGACCTGCCACGCGCCAAAGGTCGGTATTGTGGTGGGTTACCCAGCCATTTGCTCCGTAAAGTTTACGGGCAGTCCCGCTCCCTGTCTCGGACAGTTCTTTTATCATGGCAAAGAGCGGCTCATGCGTCTCACTGATATTTGTAACCTCGGCCGGCCAATAGTTCATTTCGGTATTTATGTTTATTGTATATTTGCTATCCCATGGAGCGTGCATACTTTCGTTCCAAAGGCCCTGCAACGTTGCCGGCTGCCCACCCGGTTGCGAGGAGCTTATAAGCAGATAACGACCATATTGAAACATAAGCGCAACAAGCTGTTTGTCGTCACCCTTGTGGTAATTGCGCACACGTTCGTCGGTAGGCATTTTGGAGGCCTCGCTCACGGGGAGAGTAAATTGCACGCGGTCGAACTGTTTCTTATAGGCCTTGACATGAGCCTTGAGAGCCTTGAAATATGAACGTTTATAGGCCTTTTTAAGAGTATCGGCCGAACGCCGGCACTCGTCGCCACTGACGTCTTTATAATTTACATAGTTTGTTGCAGCAGATATATACACGGTGGCCACTGTTGCACCACGTATTTCCAATTTATCAGCACTTTCATGCACTGCACCATCGCATTTTACCTGCACACGGCACTCGGCACGAAGAGCTGCGGGAACACCCTCTTGCTCCACTCCGCTGCAATGCATGGTAAGTTGGCCGTCGCTTGCAGTAACGTCGGCCTTAAAGGGCGCACGAAAAGCAATACCGAAATTAAGTTCTCCGGCCTTATCGGCCTCGAGACGCATGATAATAACATCGTCGGCAAGCGATGCAAAAACAGTGCGACGATATTCTACACCGCCCGCCTTGTACGAGGTTGTTGCAACTGCATTGCCTATATTAAGTTCGCGAGAATAATTCGTTGCATCCTTATGGCCGGGAAAATGAAACATCAACGAACCTAAGGTAAGGTAGCGCATGCCATGCTGCCCGGTAAATGCAGTGCGATCTATGAGCCCTTGTGCCTCGCCGAAACGGCCGGAAAAAATAAGCGAGCGTATAGTTGAAAGGCTATCGTGGAAACGGGCACTGTTGTTATTATGAGGCCCGCCGGCCCAGAAACTCTCTTCGTTAAGTTGAAGCTGTTCATACTCGGTGCCGCCGTAGACCATTGCTCCCATACGGGAGTTACCCACAGGCAGAGCCTCGACCCATGTGCGTGCGGGAGCAGTGTACCACAGTCGCAGCTCCTCGGCAAAAATGGCTGCACATATATTTATAATGAATAGAGAGAGTGTTATTACCCTTTTCATGATATTTTTATTGCAAGAATGTATGTTCAACTAAAATTTTTGTACCCAAAAGCAACAATATGAAACCACCAAAAAACTCAGCCTTGCATTTATAACGGCAACCGAATATATTTCCTATTTTCAATCCGACGATTGACAAGATAAATGTTGTTACGCCAATAATAGCCATTGCCGACCATATATCCACCGACAACACAGCAAAGGAGACACCCACAGCAAGAGCATCGATGCTGGTGGCTACGGCCATGAGAAACATTGTGCGAACCGAAAAATCAGGGTCGGGGACAACCTTTTCACTGGCAGCTGCCTCGCGTATCATATTAAAGCCTATAAGACCGAGCAGAATAAATGCTATCCAATGATCGACACTCGAGACAAATTTAGAGAATGTCACGCCCAAATAATAACCGATAAGAGGCATCAGTGCCTGAAAGCCTCCGAACCAACTGCCCACACACACTGAATGACGCGGCGTCACGCATGACACGGAAAGCCCCTTAGCAATGGCCACAGCAAAAGCATCCATCGACAACCCCACTGCAATTATTAAAAGTTCTATGTTTCCCATAGTTTTTATATTCAAAAAAGCAATATCCGAAAAATCAAATAATTAAATCATCCAAACGCAACTTCGGTACATAATGTATACCATCCTTTCGATAATATTTCTGCTCCTCGCCAACACTGATTTCCACAAGCCTTATATCCTCGCAACTGCGACCTATGGCAAGTATCATCAATGGTTCGTGGTGCAAAGAAAATTCGCGTTTGATGCTCCCTTTGTCGAACGCACCTATGCATATACCCGCAAGCCCCATTTCCACAGCACGTAGCAGCATGCTCTGGGCCGAAATTCCCAAGTCTGTGTAGACATTTTTATTCTCACCGACAGTGGAGCAGATGATTATAAAGGCGTTAGGCTCGGTGCCGGGCAACGGCAAGCATAGTTCGGGCAAAGCACCGCCCAAGTGTATGTGAGGCAACACTTTGGCAGCCTCGCTACTGTTTACGGGGCGGAAACGCAGCACTTGCGCATTGCGTGCCGACGCTGTTTTTGTGTTTACCTCGATGATGCTGCGCAGTTGGTCGTCGCGCACGATAAAGGAACTGTCATAACCACGACAACTTCTGTTTTTAAGCAACAGGCTGCTTAACGTGGATAGCGCTTTTCGCGACGTACCCGCTGCAAGCGAACGGGCTTTATAGTCTTCTAACTTTTTATCAAGATAATTGTCAGCCATTCTCTTGTTCTTCGTTTTTCTTTATAGCATCGTTTATCTGTGAAGATGAATAGTAGGGCACCTTTCCCGACGGCACATATTTACTGGAGGTAGTAAGGTGTGTATCTTGGTCGTCGAAAAAGATGTGCGCACCAAAAGCCTTTAGAAGTTCGTCCTTGCGTAGGCCGCCGAGGAAATACGCCTCATCGACATATACACCCCATTTGCGCAGGGTCTTTA
>CAZXIQ010000147.1:0-4952 GCA_964640785.1 uncultured Bacteroidaceae bacterium
ATCTTAACATTCTCTTTTCCAAGCGTCAGAATATAGGTGTATGCACGCATCGCAACACCAAAGTTCCCGAGGAACGAGGATACGCTGCCAAGCGACGTTTCATCAGTGTCTATATAAAATTCGCCCTCGCTGTTTTTCTTCACCTGCGGATTGGGCAAAAGATTCTCAAGACCTGCACGCACACCGACAGGACCGTCACCGGGACCTCCGCCACCATGAGGAGTAGAGAATGTCTTATGCAGATTAATGTGCATAATGTCGAATCCCATGTCTCCGGGACGACACTTACCCAAAAGTGCGTTAAGGTTGGCGCCATCGTAGTAGAGAAGGCCGCCACACTCGTGTACAAGACGCGAAATTTCGGGAATCTCAGTCTCGAAAATACCAAGAGTATTGGGGTTGGTCATCATAATTCCGGCAACAGTATCATCGAGCAGAGGTTTAAGGTCCTCTACATCCACCGTACCGTTGGCTGTGGACTTAACCTCCACAATCTGTAATCCACAGACTGCTGCACTTGCAGGGTTGGTACCATGCGCACTATCGGGAACAATAACCTTTGTACGTTTAAGGTCACCACGCTGTGCATGATAAGAGCGCATTATCATCAGGCCTGTAAGCTCGCCATGAGCGCCGGCATAAGGGTTCAGCGTGAAAGCCGACAACCCGCTTATTTCGGCAAGCGAAGCTGCAAGATTGTAATAAACCTCCAAAGCTCCCTGTGCACACCGGGCAGGCTGTTCGGGGTGAAGGCCGGTAAATGCCGGCAAAGAACAAATTTCCTCATTGATGCGGGGATTGTATTTCATTGTACAACTGCCAAGGGGATAAAAACCCGTATCGACGCCGAAATTTTTATTTGACAGGTTGGTATAATGACGAACAACATCAAACTCGGTAACTTCGGGAAGTTCGGCCTTTGATGCACGTTTCAACGACTCGGGCAAGGCCGATAGTGTATACTGTGACAGTTCGTTTTTAGGAAGAGAATAGCCTGCACGTCCCTCTTTCGAAATTTCAAATATCAATTTATCATAATTACGAATCATACGTCAATCCTCCTCTCTTTAAATATTCTTAATAACATCCACCAACATATCAATTTCGGCCTTTGTACGTTGCTCGGTGACGCAGAAAAGCAACATATCGTCGGCAATGCGTACACCACCCAAAATACCTTTGTCGAGCAAGGCTTCCTGTATTTTTTTGGCACAAACGCTTGTCTTTACAGCAAACTCGTTCAGGAAAGGCTTGTCGAAAGCCATTGAACATTTTCCGGTTGCAACAAGCCGGTCGGCAAGATAGTGCGCACCGCTGTACGAAAGTTCATTCACCTCTTTCAACCCCTTATCACCCATCAGCGACATATAAATTGTCACATAAAGTGCCATAAGCGACTGATTGGAGCAGATGTTGCTATTGGCCTTCTCGCGACGTATATGTTGCTCACGAGCCTGCAATGTAAGCACAAAGGCACGCTTGCCATCAACGTCGTTCGTGTAACCCACGATGCGTCCGGGCAGTTTGCGCACAAGAGCATTGCTGCATGCAAGATAGCCTACGTATGGACCACCATAGGACATTGGTATTCCCAAGGTCTGACCATCGCCGCAAGCTATGTCCGCACCCCATTCGGCAGGTGTCTTTAGTACTGCAAGAGCCGAAGGGTTGGCATTCATCACCATGAGTGCCTTGTTTGCGTGGCAGGCATCGGCAACGCCCGAGTAATCCTCTATAATTCCATAGAAGTTGGGCTGTGCAAGTATAACACCGGCAACATCGCCCGCCTGCAATTTGTCGTTAAGTTCTTGCAAGTCGGTAACACCATCTTTTTCGGAAACAACATCAACTGCAATGCCATTGAATTTTGCGTATGTCTCCACCACTCTCTTCACTTTGGAATTAACAGTAGACGAAAGAAGAACCTTGTTGCGTTTTTTTGCAGCAGCCACACACATCATCATAGCCTCGGCAGTGGCTGTGCAACCATCATACATCGAAGCATTTGTAACATCCATGCCTGTCAGTTGGGTAATCATCGACTGATATTCAAAAATATACTGGAGTGTACCCTGTGAAATTTCAGGCTGATAGGGGGTGTAAGCAGTCAAAAATTCGCCACGAGAGATTATGGGATTTATTATCGATGGAGCATAATGGTCCTCGACACCTGCACCGGCAAAGCAGATGAGATTGCTGTTTTTTTTGCCCAGCGCATCAAAGAATCGGCGTATTTCTGCCTCGGACATTGCCTCGGGCAGTGCAAATTCTCTGTTGAATTGCAGTTCGGCAGGAATTTCGGCAAAAAGGTCGTCGAGCGACTTTAAGCCCGCCACCTGCAACATCTGCTCAATATCTTGTTGAGTATGCGGGAAATATTTCATAACCTTTACTCTTATTCCTTTATAAACTCTTTGTATGCAGCAGCATCCATAAGATTTTCAGCCTCGGATGCGTCGGATAGCTGTACTTTTATAATCCAATTCTCGTACGGGTCGCTGTTTATAAGTTCGGGACTGTCGTTGAGCGCCTCGTTCACCTCAACAACAACACCGCTCACGGGAGAGATAAGGTCGCTGGCAGCCTTTACACTCTCTACTGCACCAAAATCCTCGCCTGCCGAAACCTCGTCATCAACCTCGGGCATATCCACATAAACAACGTTGCCAAGCTCGTGCTGTGCATAGTCGGTGATACCTACATAACCATATTCGCCTTCAATTTTTACATACTCGTGTGACTCGGCATAAAAAAGTCCTTCTATAATCTTGCTCATAGTATAAATATTTAAGTGTTTAACAATTAATGATTTTATTTCTTATAATTTTTGTCGTAGAAACGTTTTTTGGTAACAACGCCGGGGAACACTTTTTTGCGTATACGCACGGCAACCTCGGTACCCAACTTTGAATACTCGGCATCGACAAGTGCCATGCAGACACTCTTTCCCGTCGATATTGAATTGTAGCCCGTAGTTACTGTGCCAACAACCTTACCATCGGCCTCTACGTCGTAGCCGTGACGAGGAATAGCTTTATCGGCAAGTTCTATGCCCACGATTTTTCGTTTCAACCCTTCGGCTTTCTGAGCAGCAAGAGCATCCTTGCCAATGAAATTTTCCTTTTCCAATTTCACAAAAATGCCGAGACCCGCCTCGAGCGGAGTAATCTCGTCGGTAAGTTCATCGCCATAAAGCGGCAAGCCAACCTCGAAACGCAATGTGTCGCGACAACCCAATCCGCATGGCAGTACCTCGCCACTATCCACAAGTTTATCCCATACTGCATTTGTAAACTCGGGGGAGCCGTAAAGTTCAAAACCATCCTCACCTGTGTAACCCGTGCGACTGATGATTATTGTCTCGCCGGCATATTCTACCTCTTTGCAGGTATAGAACTGCATTTCGCTACAAGGAATGCCAAGAATACGCTCTACTATCTCTTCGGTCTTGGGGCCTTGCACAGCAACCTCGCCATATTTATCGCTCTGATGCTCAACGGTAACATCGAAATTAGCCGCATGCTGCATTATCCACGCAACATCCTTGTCGATATTTGCAGCATTTATAACAAGGAAATAACGCTTGTCGCCCATCTTGTAAACAAGCAGGTCGTCCACAACTCCACCTGTCGGGTGCAACATCATTCCGTAGTAAATTTTGCCGTTGGGAGCATCGGTAATATCATTCGTAAAAATATAATTGACAAACTTCTCACTCTCGGGACCGGTAACAAGTACCTCGCCCATGTGTGAAACATCGAAGATGCCGCATGCCTTACGGACAGCATTATGCTCCTCGACAATATTTGTATACTGTATAGGCATGTCAAAACCGCCAAAAGGGCTGATAAGTGCGCCCAAAGCCACATGTTTGTCATATAGACAGGTTCTCTTGTTTTCCATTATTTTTCAAATAAGAAGTTTATAAATTGTTGTTTCGTTAAGTTCATAATTATATTTTCAATCTCAACATCGGCAAGCCTTTCTGCCACCCGATGCGGCTCGAAACGCACACCCCTCAAAGGTGTGAGCAATGCATCGTCCATGTCGCCGACAAGGAAAAAATCGCCTGTCAGATTAATCTTTTTTATAACGCCGTCACGCAGTTCCATGCGGGCCTCAAACTCACCCACGCCCTCTATTCTCTTTCTTACAACCGACGTATACGCGGGGTTACACCCATATATAAACTCATCGGTAAGATAGCTCTGTTCTATCTCTTTTATAGCCGCGACAGCTTCATCGTCGAGCAAAATTTCCCCATCGCACATATTGGAGCGCACAAAGTTTTTAAACTCCTCGATTGTTATATTCAGATATTTATTGAGAGTGGTAACATGCTGACGAACCGACTCTACCCCCTTACTTTTAAGTTTGGCGTCGGAAGGAGTGGTCGAACGCGCCATCTTTTCCAAATCAGTATCGTACAACATCGTGCCATGTACTATGCTACGTCCGGAAAGATGATAAAAAGCATTGCCCGACACCTTTTTGCCATCAATAAGAATATCGTTGCGCCCCGATGTCTTTGCATCAACACCAAGCTTATGCAAAAGATGTTCTATCATCAGCAGGTAACGATTGAAAGTAAAATTGACATTGCTTGCAGGCGTAACATAAGAGAGCATCAGGTTGTCCCGGTCGGCATAGACACAACCGCCGCCGCTCTTGCGACGATACATCTCAATAGAGTTTGCACGACAATAATTTACATCAACCTCAGTGTCTATAAGCTGATTGCGACCGAAAATAACAGTAGGCTCAACCTGCCACATAAAGAAATAGTCGTCTGCCACAAGGTGACGAGCCACATACTCCTCCATTGCCAGATAAAATGGCAACTTATGTTGTACTTCGTTAAGCAAAGCAACATATTTCATAGAAAAAACAACTCTTCTGTGGCAAATTTACAAAAAAAGAAACATCTTCCTAATAAAAGATTAGCAGACATT
>CAZXIQ010000148.1:0-4908 GCA_964640785.1 uncultured Bacteroidaceae bacterium
ACATAATAAAATGCTTGATACTCTCAAGGGCGAGGGTGTAATCTTCGACGACCAATTGATTGACCCACACTACGCATCTGACAATCACCCCAACAGAAAGCCCGGGACAGGAATGTTCGGTAAATATATGAGTGGCGAGTATGACCTTGCAGCGTCGTATGTTATAGGCGATCGTCTTACAGACGTAGAGCTTGCCCACAATCTTGGTGCCAAGGCCATTCTTATTACTGCTGATGTCGAGCGCATCGAAGCGTTGGGAAAATTACCCTATTCGGACGTTTGTGTGCTTGTGACAAACAGCTGGCGCGAAATATCGGAATTTCTTCGCACCACCGAACGTGCAGCGACAGTAGTGCGTGCCACAAAAGAGACAAACATAGAAATTAGTGTAGACCTCGATGGAAAAGGCTCCTCGAACATAGATACAGGGCTTAAATTCCTCGACCACATGATAGACCAGATTGTTCATCATGCAGGAGTTTCGCTTAACGTAAAATCTGTGGGCGACCTGCATGTGGATGAGCATCACACTATGGAGGATGTAGCCATCGTGCTTGGCGAGACAATAATAAAGGCATTAGGAAACAAACGAGGTATAGGACGCTACGGCTTTGTACTGCCTATGGACGAGTGTAAAGCTCTTGTACTCATAGACTTTGGCGGGCGTATAGACTTTGAGTGGGAGGTGGAATTTACAAAAGATTATGTGGGTGACGTTCCAACAGAAATGTTCAAACACTTCTTCAAGTCCTTGGGTGCAGCCATGAACTGTAATCTGCATATAGCGGCCAAGGGTGAAAATAACCACCATCTTGCCGAGGGCATCTTTAAAGGCTTTGCCCGCGCTCTTCGCATGGCAATCAAGCGAGAGGTGTTTAGCTATGAACTTCCAAGCAGTAAAGGAGTTTTATGATAGCAATAGTCGATTACGACACAGGCAATCTGTGCTCAGTGTGGAACGCCTTGGAACGTTTAGGCGTGCAATATGTTATTACAGATAACGCCGACATTATAAAAAAAGCCGACAAAGTGTTGTTGCCCGGAGTAGGCGAGGCAGCTACGGCGATGGCAAAGTTACGCGAACGTGGATTGTGCGAGGTGATAAAAGGACTCACGCAACCTGTGCTTGGAATTTGTATAGGCATGCAGCTCATGTGTCGATGCAGTGAAGAGGGGAACACAGAGTGTTTGGGTATTTTCGACACAGAGGTCAAACGTTTTTCGGCTGACAAAAGTGCCGGCGTAAAAGTTCCTCACATGGGGTGGAACGAGATACGCAACCTTAAAACGCCTCTGCTTGACAACCTTAAAGAGGGTGAGTTTTTGTATTTTATCCACTCGTTTGCTCCCCGTATGTGCAACGAGGCAATAGCAACCTCTGAGAATGGCGTGCAGTTTGCAGCGGCACTCAACAAAGGCAACTTCTACGGCACACAATTTCACCCCGAAAAAAGCGGCATCGTGGGCGAACTTATTTTGAAGAATTTTATAGAAAAATGTTGATAATGATGCAAGAATAAAAACTCAATGATTCTTGCGAAAAAATATAATTATGGAACTGATACCCGCAATAGATTTAATTGATGGTCGTTGCGTACGTTTGACACAAGGCGACTACAATGATAAAAAGGTCTACGAACAAGACCCGCTGGACATGGCAAAAAGTTATGCCGACTGTGGCGTGCGTCGTCTGCATGTGGTGGACCTCGATGGCGCAAAAGCAAAAGCCCCCTGCAATCTGAAGGTACTCGAGAAACTTGCCACACATACAGCTCTCGACATTGAGTGGGGCGGTGGCATAAAAACTGCCGAGTCGATAAAAGCGGTACTCGACGCCGGTGCCAATCGTGCCATTTGTGGCAGTGTGGCAGTGGACAATCGCGAACTATTCATGGAGTGGTTACAGGTGTATGGCACAGAGCATGTGATTCTTGGAGCCGACATTCGTGACGGTCTTGTGGCAACTCATGGCTGGCTGAAAAACTCAGGCGTTGCTATTGACGAACTTATCGAAGGCTTTCTGCCGGCAGGACTGACACAGGTAATCTGCACAGACATCAGCAAAGATGGAATGTTGCAAGGCCCCAACTTTGAACTTTACGTTGCATTGCAACAAAAATATCCACAAGTCAATTTCACCCTCAGCGGCGGAATTTCCTCAATGGATGACATAGATAAGGCGAAAAATCTCGGAT
Organism: uncultured Bacteroidaceae bacterium; assembly: GCA_964640785.1. Classification (GTDB taxonomy): domain Bacteria; phylum Bacteroidota; class Bacteroidia; order Bacteroidales; family Bacteroidaceae; genus HGM04593. The sequence continues at coordinate 2,196 of CAZXIQ010000148.1, forward strand.
TACACAGTGTGATAATCGGAAAAGCGATATATGAAGGTCGAATAACTTTAAAAAATATAACAAAATGGTTGCAAAACGAATAATACCGTGCCTCGACGTAAAAGATGGCCGTACAGTAAAAGGAGTTAATTTCGTAGGATTAAAAGACGTAGGCGATGCAGTGGAACTTGGCTGTCGCTATGCACTCGAAGGCGCAGACGAACTTGTATACCTTGACATAAGCGCAACAGTTGAGGGTCGTAAAACTTTTACCTCATTAGTAGAGCGCATTGCTCAGAACATAAACATACCCTTTACAGTGGGTGGCGGCATCTCTACAATGGACGATGCAGCTCGTTTGCTCGACGCCGGTGCCGATAAAATATCAATAAACAGTGCAGCAGTAAGCAATCCCGATATTATCGACCAGATTGCAGCAAAGTATGGCAGCCAGTTTTTGGTTCTTGCCATAGACGCCAAGCAGGTCGATGGCATATGGCGCATAACAACACATGGTGGAAACAAATTGACAGACAAAGAACTAATCTCTTGGGCGTACGAAGGACAAGAGCGTGGCGCAGGCGAAATTCTTTTCACCTCAATGGACCACGATGGTACCAAGAACGGTTATCCCTGCGAGACATACGCTGCACTTTCTGACAAACTCTCAATACCTATCATTGCATCGGGTGGTGCAGGTTCGGTAGACGATATTGTGAAAGTACTCACCGAAGGAAAGGCCGATGCAGCTCTTGCAGCAAGCATATTCCACTATGGCGAAGTGTCCATAGGTGACCTTAAAAAAGAATTACAGAAACGCAATATAAAAGTAAGATTATGAAATTCGAGGAATTTGACTTATCTAAAAACGCCGACGGCCTGTTACCCGTAGTAGTTCAGGACGCAACAACACTCAAAGTGTTGATGGTGGCATATATGAACCGCGAGGCTTACGAAAAAACAGTAGAGACCGGTAAAGCCACATTTTACAGCCGTTCGCGTAACTCACTCTGGACAAAAGGCGAAACAAGCGGCAATTTCATAGAGGTAGTAAGCATGTATCCCGACTGTGACAACGACACGCTGTTGCTCATGGGCAAGCCCGTAGGTCCTGCTTGTCACCGCAACACCACAAGCTGTTTCGATACTCCCGAGCATGAGGGCTTTATACGTAAATTGCAAAAAGTTGTCGAGAACCGTCACAAAGAGATGCCCGAAGGTTCGTACACCACACTTCTCTTCAATAAAGGTGTTAAGAAAATGGCGCAAAAAGTTGGTGAAGAAGCCGTAGAGACAGTCATCGAGGCAATAGACGGCAATAAAGAACGTTACATATACGAGGTGTGCGACCTTTTGTATCACACATTCGTGTTGAACGAACACTTTGGTGTAACACTCGAAGACCTCGAAAAAGAGTTGCTTGACAGACACAGCTAATAAAAAGTTTATGAAAAAATCCATTTTTATAATTTCGGCAATGGTTGCCATGTTGTTCGTTGCAGCCTGCGGTTTCGGCGAAAAGACAAACCCTCTTTGGGGCTTGTGGACCCAGAAACCCATCTTCGGACCAAAAACCGAAATAATGTTCAACGACGACAACACCGGCTTTGTCTTTGTTGCCGATACTGTAAAGTACGAAACAACGTGGAAACAGGATTCTCTACTCAGAGTAAACTTCTTTGAAACATCATCGTCAAAAAAATCTATGGGTGAATTTAAATCTTTCAAAGTTACAATAGATGGTGACGCAATGAAACTCGAAGAGGTAAAAACCGGAAAGGTAACCAAATATTCACGTTATGTAGAATAGTAATTATAATGCTTTAATAAGTTATATAATTCTATAAAAAAAGCATATATGACTGTCTCTGTTTTCTGACACAGTCATATATGCTTTTTTTATAGAAACTGTTTAAATTTATATTGTTTGCATTTGTAATGCTGCGAATATAAAATAAAACAAAAATATAAAAAGAAACTTCTAAACAAACATCTCTATTTTTTGCTTTGTTTTTTTGCTGGAACCCCAAGAAATAGTAATTTTGTGGGCAGTATGAAAACAAGTTTTGACAACGAGAAATATCTCAAGATACAATCCGAACGTATTAAGGAGCGTATAGCTCAGTTCGGCGACAAGTTATACCTTGAATTTGGAGGTAAATTGTTTGATGACAACCATGCAAGTCGCGTATTGCCGGGTTTCAAGCCCGACTCTAAGTTGCAGATGCTTATGCAGCTTAGTGATTGCGCCGAAATACTTTTTGTGATAAGTGCGCTCGACATTGAGAGAAACAAGACAAGAAGCGACCTTGGTATCACATATAACGAAGATGTGTTGCGATTGCGCGACGAGTTCGAGAATATAGGCCTGTATGTAAGCAGTGTTGTCATCACCCATTACAACGGACAGTCGAGTGCCGATGCATATATGTCACGTTTGGAACGATTGGGTATAAAGGTGTATAAACATTATACGATTGAAGGGTATCCTAACAATGTAGCACTGATAGACTCGGACGAAGGGTTCGGAAAGAACGATTATGTAGAGACTACCCGTCCTTTGGTTGTTGTTACTGCTCCCGGTCCCGGAAGTGGCAAGATGGCTGTATGTCTCAGCCAGCTTTACCACGAGAATAAGCGTGGCATAAAGGCCGGCTATGCAAAGTTCGAGACATTTCCTGTGTGGAGTCTGCCACTGAAACACCCGCTTAACATGGCGTACGAGGCTGCAACG
>CAZXIQ010000149.1:0-4876 GCA_964640785.1 uncultured Bacteroidaceae bacterium
TTAAAAATTAACAATTTTATAGACGCTTTTTGGCTTTTTTATAAAAAAAATGCATTTTAAGTTGTTAATATGTTTTATATTTCCTAAATTTGAAAGGCGTATACATTTGTGTATGCTTTTTGTGTGATAATAAATATAATAAACAGATAAAAAGATGAGTTATTTGCGATTTGAAAAAACGCTCATGACAAACTTGGAAGAGTCGTTGCAGAAAGAGATTCTCAGAACCAATCGCTCGGGTGCTTATCATTGCTCTACAATAGTAGATTGCAATACACGTAAGTATCATGGCTTGTTGGTTGTTCCCGTCCCCGAATTGGACGAAGAGAATCATGTACTTCTTTCTTCGCTCGACGAAACAGTGGTGTTGCATGGTGCGGAATTTAACTTGGGGTTGCATAAGTACAACGGAGATAACTTCAGCCCGCGAGGAAATAAATACATCCGTGAGTTTACATGGGAACGTGTTCCTACAACAGTTTATAATGTCGGCGGAGTGTTGCTGAAAAAGGAGAAGGCTTTTGTACATCACGAGAATCGTATTCTTATAAGGTACACCCTTCTCAAAGCCAATACCCCCATGACATTGCGTTTGCGTCCTTTCCTCGCATTCCGCAGCGTAAGAGAATACACCCACGAAAATTCAGTGGCCAGCCGCGACTACAAAGTGGTAGATAATGGTATAAGCGTATGTATGTATGAAAATTATCCCACACTCTACATGCAGCTCAACAAAAAGAACGAATTTGTATATCGTCCCGACTGGTACCGAGGCATAGAATATACAAAAGAGCTGGAGCGTGGCTACGATTTTAACGAAGACCTATACGTTCCCGGATATTTCGAAGTGAAAATGAAAGAGGGCGAGAGCATAGTATTCTCAGGTGGAATTGCCGAAACATCCCCCCGAGGCATGAAAGCAGCATTCGACCACGAAGAGGCTATACGCACCCCTCGCGACAACTTCATGCACAGCATAGAGTGTGCCGCCAATCAATTTATCAATGTTCAAGGCGACGAAATATATATATTGGCCGGCTATCCATGGTTCAAATGTCGTGCGCGTGACCTCTTTGTCTCGCTCCCCGGCATTACTCTGTCACTCGGCAAAAAAGAGCTTTTCGAAAAAATTATGTGCACAGCCGAAAAAGCAATATACGACTTTATGGATGAGCGTCGCATTTCTGTGAAAATATACGAAATGGAGCACCCCGACGTACTTCTGTGGGCAGTGTGGGCAATCCAACAATATGCCAACGAATACGGGCTCGAAGAGTGCAAGGAAAAATATGGAAAAATGCTCATCGACATAATAAAATACCTGCACGACAACAGACACCCCAACCTTAGACTGATGCCCAGCTGTTTGGTGTCCACACGCGGAACGGAAAAAGCCGTAACATGGATGAACTCCACTGCCAACGGTCTGCCCGTCGTGCCTCGTACAGGCTATGTAGTCGAAATTAATGCTCTGTGGTACAACGCTCTTAAGTTTATACAGCAAATGGCCGAACTTATGGACGAGAAAGGCGTGGCAGCAATGCTTATGCGACTCTCTACAATAGCAGGCAAGGCCTTTACCGAAATATTCCTTAACGAGCATGGCTACCTCTACGATTATGTCGATGGTGACTATGTCGATTGGAGTGTACGTCCCAATATGATACTTGCAAGCGCACTCGATTTCTCTCCGCTCGACCGTTTGCAGCGTAAAAAAGTGCTCGACATTGTAAGCCGCGAACTATTGACACCTCGCGGACTGCGTTCACTCTCGCCCAAGAGCGTTGGATATAACCCCAACTACGTGGGTCCTCAGACACAGCGCGACTATGCCTACCACCAAGGTACCGTATGGCCTTGGCTCGGCGGTTTCTACTACGAGGCTTATCTTAAAACATATAAACTAAGCGGTCTCTCATATGTCGAGAGGCAGATGGTAGGTTTCGAGGACGAACTTGTGCAGCATTGCGTCGGTTCGATGCCCGAACTATTCGATGGAAATCCGCCCTTCAAAGGTCGTGGAGCCGTAGCATTTGCCATGAATGTGGCGGCCATCCTCAGAACAAGCAGTTTGATAAAAAAATATGAACTAAAATCGGAGGAATAATTGATATGAAGATATTAATGTTCGGTTGGGAATTTCCGCCGCATATCTCCGGCGGATTAGGTACGGCAAGTTACGGATTGACAAAAGGACTGGCCGCACAAGGAGACATGGACATAACGTTCTGCATCCCCAAGCCCTTTGGCGACGAAGATAAAAGTTTCTTTAAAATAGTGGGTATGAATACTGTACCCATCACTTGGAAAAATGTCGATTGGAATTATGTTTCTGATCGCGTGGGAGCAATAATCAACCCCGACGATTATTTCCGTTACCGCGACCATATATACAGCGACTTCAGCTACATGCACACGAACGACCTTGGATGTATGGACTTTGCCGGTGGTTATCCCGAAAATCTTCACGAAGAGATAAATAACTATTCGATAATAGCAGGAGTAGTCGCTCGCAGCGAACAGTTCGATATAATACATTCTCACGACTGGCTGACGTACCCAGCCGGAATACACGCCAAGCAGGTATCCGGTAAGAAATTGGTCATTCATGTTCACGCAACCGATTTTGACAGAAGCCGCGGAAATGTCAATCCTACTGTTTACGCCATTGAGAAAAACGGAATGGATTATGCCGACCACATTTTCTGTGTGAGCGAGCTCACTCGTCGTACGGTAATCGATAAATATCATCAACATCCCGACAAGGTAACGACAGTGCATAATGCCGTTACTCCCTTGCCGCAAGATATTCTTGATATTGTCCCCAAGAAAATACCCAACGAAAAGGTTGTTACATTCCTTGGACGTATAACCATGCAGAAGGGTCCTGAATATTTTGTCGAGGCAGCAGCGATGGTGCTCAACAGGTCCAAGAAAAAGAATATTCGTTTCTGCATGGCAGGTAGCGGTGACATGATGAATGCCATGATACGCCTTGCAGCCGAACGAGGCATTGCCGACCACTTCCACTTCCCCGGGTTCATGCGCGGGCGTCAGGTGTACGAGTGTCTCAAGGCGAGCGACGTGTATATAATGCCGTCGGTGAGCGAGCCGTTCGGTATTTCGCCTCTCGAGGCAATGCAGTGCGACGTACCCACGATAATTTCCAAGCAGTCGGGATGTGCCGAGATTCTCAGCAAGTGCATAAAGACTGACTATTGGGATATAAACGCAATGGCCGATGCTATTTATGCAATATGCAACTACGACTCCCTGTACGAATATCTTAAGGTCGAGGGTCGTCGCGAAGTTGATGAGATTACATGGGAAAAGGTCGGCCTGAAGTTAAGAGGGTTGTATGAGAGAGTAATTGGTTGGTAAGAATTTAAAAAGTCACGATAAATTATGAAAACTATCTGTTTTTATTTTGAAATTCATCAGTTGAGACAGCTGAAAAGATACCGCTTTTTCGATATAGGCAGCGATCATTACTATTACGATGATTTTGCCAGCGAAAGCAATGTTACCGAGGTGGCCGAAAAGTCGTATGTTCCGGCTCTGACCACTCTGCTCGAAATGATTAAAGAGAATAATGGTTACTTCAAGGTAGCTCTCTCGGTGTCGGGTGTAGGTCTTGAGATTCTTGAGCAATATGCTCCGCAGGTTATAGAACTGATGCACGAGCTTAACGACACGGGTTGTTGCGAGTTCCTGTCGGAACCATATTCCCACGGTCTTTCGTCGCTTGTCTCACGTAGTGTGTTCAAGAACGAGGTTCAAAGAATGAACCGCAAGATTAAAGAACTTTTCGGACAGACCCCCAAAGTGTTGCGCAATTCCGGCCTCATCTATTCGAATGAAATTTCGGAAATGGCAGCTCAGATGGGATTCAAAGGTATGCTCAGCGAAGGTGCGAAACATATTCTTGCGTGGAAGAGCCCGCACTTCCTATACAACAGTATCACCGCTCCCGGTCTTAAACTGTTGTTGAGAGATTATAAACTTTCGGATGACCTTTCACTGCGATTCTCCAACCAAGCGTGGAGCGAGTATCCTCTTTTTGCCGAGACATACGCCGACTGGATTGCAGCTTTCCCTAAAGACGAGAAGATTATAAACATTTTCATGAATCTTACAGCGTTTGGAATGGCACAGCCCCTTTCGTCCAATATTCTTGAGTTCATGAGAGCTCTTCCGGCATGTGCCAAGGAGCGTGGAATAACATTCTCGACACCATCCGAACTTGTAGAGAACGAAAAGTCGGTAGGTGCGTTGGATGTTCCCTATCCTTTGTCGTGGATGGACGAAGAGCGTGACGCAAGTTCGTGGTTGGGTAATTCTTTGCAGAACGAGGCGTTTAACAAGTTGTACAGTGTTGCCGAACGTGTGGCTCTTTCGGACGATCGCAAACTGAAACAAGACTGGGATTACCTTCAGGCAGCCGACAACTTCCGCTATATGACAACAAAGCAGAATGGCATAATCACAGAGAAGTGTATTTATGAATCGCCGTTCGATGCATTCACAAATTACATGAATATCCTTGCCGACTTTATTACTCGTGTAAATGCGCAGTACCCCGAGGATATTGACAATGAAGAATTGAACTCTTTGCTAAAGATGATTGCTAATCAGAATGAAGAGATTGTTGCTCTTAACGAAGAGATTGCAGCTCTCAAGAACAAGCCTAAAAGAGGCAGAAAGAAAGCCGAGACTGCCGAAGAGTAGTGCGGTGGTATATTTTCCCAATAAAAAAAGACTCAATATTTTGAGTCTTTTTTTAGGTAATGATGCCAAAAGTGGCGCTTTTTGAATAAAAACAAGGCAGTGTCCACTATTTTGTGTAAATGAGAAAAACAGGATTCGGATATAAATC
>CAZXIQ010000150.1:0-4861 GCA_964640785.1 uncultured Bacteroidaceae bacterium
CTGCTTTATTATTTGCTGCGTCAATAGTTAAGAGCTTGGTTACTTCGTTGTTGTAAGCTACGCTCCAACTGTTGTCGGTTGCGTCGAACTGAAGTTTCATCTCTTCGTTGCCGTTAGATATTATATAACCATCGGCGTATGATGTTACTGCAACATTTTCGCCTTTCTGGTTCTTCACAATCTTTGTGCTGTTCTCTTTTTTAGAGATTGCAGAATTGCCTGTCCAGAACTCTATTGAGTTGAGTACAAGTACATCGGCCAAGATTGTTAATTCATATACGGGAATAATGTGCATTCCGATGAATACAAGCTCATTTACAAATTTGTTGCCGAGGCCTTCGTTCCAATCTTTAACCTTGTTTGTGAGGTTGAATGAACCGATACATGATGACAACATCAATGACATTGATAACAACACTGCTACTAATTTAAAACTCTTTTTCATAGTAATTACGTTTTTTTTAGGTTAATACTATTGTGTTATAAAACTCCGTTTACGACTAATGCTTTAACAAGTGAGTAGAACATTTCCACTGTGGGAATGTATGCGCGCTCTGTGGGTGAGTGGGGTGACATGAGTGTGGGGCCGAAAGAGACCATGTCCATGCCCGGGTAGTTTGTGGATATTATTCCGCACTCGAGGCCTGCGTGTATCACACGTACATCGGGCTCTTTGTCGAACATCTCTTTGTATGCACTCTTCAAAGCACCGAGCAGTGGTGAATTTACATTGGGTTGCCAGCCGCTGTAACTGCCCGATACCTCTACCTTCATGCCTGCCATTGCAAAGCAGCTCGAGAGTTGCAATACAAGATTTTCTTTCATGCTGTCGCATGAACTGCGTGCCAAGATTCTAATCTCGGCGTTGCCTTCGTTGATGTTTACGATGGCAAGGTTGCTCGATGTTTCCACAGTGTCGGGTATTGTGGGGATGAAACGCAGTACGCCATTGTGGCATGCGAGAATTACATCGATAAGATTCTCTTGAATCTCCTCGGGAACAACTGTCTCGGGCATTTCCACGCTCTCTACACGCAGTGTGATTCCCTCTTCGATGGTTGCAAATTCTGCGTTGAAGAGTGCTTCGTATTTTGCTGCAATCTCTTTAACTTCCTCCACTGCTTCCGAGCCTAATGTGAGAACAACCTCGCAGCTTGCGGGAATGGCGTTGCGCATGTTGCCGCCGTTCCACGATGCGAGACTTACGGCGCACTCGTCCATTGCCTCGCGAACGAAACGTGCCATCAGTTTGTTTGCGTTGCCGCGTCCCTCATTAATTTCGAGTCCCGAGTGGCCGCCGCGCAATCCTTTAAGTGTTACTTTTACGGCTGCATCGTCCTCCTCGCAAGGCTCAACTTCCATGAATTCCATTGAGGCTGTGATATTTGCTCCGCCGGCACAACCGATGTAAAGAACGCCCTCTTCCTCTGAATCGAGGTTAAGTAATAATTCTCCTTGAAGTTCGCCACCCTTTAATCCGAACGCTCCGAACATTCCTGTCTCTTCGTCGGCAGTGATAAGTGCCTCCAACGGTCCGTGTGTCAAGCTATTGTCCTCCATGATTGCCATGATGGCGGCAACGCCCAGTCCATTGTCTGCTCCCAGAGTGGTGTTGTCGGCGTACAACCAATCGCCTTTAACGACTGTCTTTATGGGGTCGTTCTCAAAGTCGTGAGTGCTATCGGGCGTTTTTTGGGGAACCATGTCCATGTGTGCCTGAAGAATTATACCTTTGCGACCCTCCAAGCCCGGAGTTGCGGGTTTGCGCATTATAATGTTGCCTGCCTCGTCCTGCCATGTTTCAACATTTATGCTTTTTCCAAAGTCGAGAAGATATTTTTGTATTTTCTCAAGATGTCCCGAAGGGCGGGGTACCTGTGTAAGTGCCTCGAAGTGTTTCCACACTTCGCGTGGCGATAGGTCTTTAATTGTAAGTGCCATAGTATTATATATTTAATATTTAGGGTTCAACATTGTTTCTCTTTTTAATGGTTTTTATCATCATCAGGCCTATGATGCCCAACAATGCCACAAGCATAGTTTGCGAGGTGTGAACGATAAGGGCGAACATTCCCGCATCGCTTTGTGTGACACCGTAGAGTACCATCATGCTTATAATGGCAAAATGCCACGGACCTGCACCGTTGGGGGTGGGAACAACTACTGCTACGCTACCTGCCACAAACAGTAACAGCCCGGCTGCAATCGATAGCCCGCTGCTGAAAGGGAAACAGAAAAAGCATAGATAGAACTGCATGAAATAACAAAACCATATACCCACTGTTTCAATAAAAAACAGTTTAAAATTCTTCATTTTTCCTAATGCAGTAACACCTTCCCAAAAACGGCGCAATATTGACTTTATCTTTGCGAGCAGTGCCATTTTCCTTATTATAAAATATCCGAGTATGGCTATTGCTGCCAGCGAGGCCAATGTAACGGCAATGTTTGTTATTGAAGAAAATATTTGCGCACTGTTTGTGCCGCCACCTGCCGATACGAAAAATGTGTAGAATATCTTCCATTGCATGGCCAATGCGGCAATAACAAGTGTCAGGACCATTATAGTGTCAATAAGCCTTTCGGCCACTACGGTACCCAAAGACTGGACAAACGGCACGTCGTCGCATTTGTCGAGTACCGCGCAACGCGATACTTCTCCCACACGCGGGACTACAAGATTTGCGCCGTATGCAATGAAAATAGCATATACACAATTCGCTGTACGGGGTTTATAGCCCAAAGGTTCCAATGTGAGCAACCATCGCCACCCCCTTATCACGTGGCTCATTACACCAAAGAAAGTGGATAGCGCGAACCACCAAAGATTCATCTCATTGCACAGCACGTCCGTCACCTGCGTAAAATCAAAATCTCTGTATATCCAACAAAGGATTACAGCACCCAAAGCTATCGGGAGCAGTGTTTTTAGTATGAGATTTAAAATATTTTTCACTATATTTATGACGCTTTTTATCGAAATTATTGTTTGTTGCAATGTAAATTCTTTGTTAAAATAAAAATTCCAAAGAAATTTACTTAAATTTGCGACCTAATGGATGCAAAGATAATTATAACTTGCAAACAGTGTTTAAAAATTCTGTTTTTTTAAATAAAAAATGTGTCAAGGTTGTAAAAATGGCTAAAACAGTTACTGCAAAGAAGAGATTGGGACAACATTTCTTGGTAGACCTGACGGTTGCCCGAAATATTGCCGACACAGTAGACGTTGCTCCGTCGTTGCCTGTATTGGAGGTCGGGCCGGGCATGGGAGTGCTCACCCGTATGTTGCTCGAGAAGGGGCGACCGCTGAAGGTTGTCGAAATTGACGAAGAGTCGGTCGATTATTTGCGCAAGAATATGCCTCAGTTGGGCGACGACAATATCATTCCCGACGATTTTCTGAAAATGCACCTCGACCGTTTGTGGGACGGTGGTGAATTTATGCTCATAGGTAACTATCCATATAATATTTCGAGTCAGATATTCTTTAAGATGCTTGACTACAAAGAGTACATACCTTATTGTAGCGGAATGATACAAAAAGAGGTAGGCGAGCGTCTTGCAGCAGCCCCCGGCAGTAAGGCTTACGGCATTCTTAGCATCCTTGTGCAACTGTGGTACGACGTTGAATATCTGTTTACAGTTTCGGAACATGTATTTTCTCCGCCCCCCAAAGTAAAAAGCGCGGTAGTGCTCATGCGCCGTAACAGCCGCACATCCCTGCCGTGTGACCAGCAACTTTTCCGTACAATAGTCAAGTCCACTTTCAACCAACGACGCAAAAAAATGCGTAATTCCATTCAGAATATTGTGGGAAAAGGCTCGCCGATACTTACTAACCCCCTTCTCGACAAACGTCCCGAACAGTTGTCGATAGAAGAGTTTATAGAACTGACAATTCAAGTACAACGCGAAATAAGCGAAAAAGGAGAATAGTTATGACAAGCGAATTTGTACATAATATAAAAGAACTCATAGAGCAGAAAGCATCTGTGCTGCTACAAGAAAAACTGAGCAAGATGCACCCTGCCGACATTGCCGAGCTCTGCAATGAACTGAGTGAAGAAGAGGCACATTTCCTCTATCGTCAGCTCGACAACGAAAAGGCAGCAGAGGCTCTCACTGAGATGGACGAGGACTTGAGAAACGAACTGCTCGAAGACCTCCCCTCGGAAGTTGTTGCCAAGCGTTTCGTAAATTACATGGATACCGACGACGCTGTCGAGATTATCCGTGACATGGACGAAGAGAAACAAGAAGAGGTCCTCTCGCACATAAAAGACATTGAACAGGCAGGTGATATTGTAGACCTGTTGCAATATGACGAGGATACTGCCGGAGGTCTTATGAGTACCGAAATGGTAGTCGTAAACGAGAATTGGAGTATGCCCGAGTGTCTGAAAGAGATGCGTCGTCAGGCCGAGGACCTCGATGATATATATTATATATACGTAGTGGACGACGATGAGCGTCTGTGTGGAATATTCCCGCTGAAAAAGATGGTAACAAGCCCATCGGTCGTAAAGGTCAAGCATGTGATGAGCCGCGACGTTGTCAGCGTGGACGTAGACACCCCCATTGACGAGGTTGCCATGCTCATAGAAAAATATAACCTCGTGGCCATTCCCGTTGTCGATAAGATTGACCGTCTGCTGGGACAGATTACCGTCGATGATATTATGGACGAAATTCGTGAGCAGAACGAACATGAATATCAACTTACGGCGGGTATTACCAAAGATATTGAAACGAACGATACGGTGTTCATGCAGACGAGTGCCCGCTTGCCTTGGTTGCTAATAGGTATGTTGGGAGGAATAGGCTCTTCATTGTTGCTGAACAACTTCACAACCACGCT
>CAZXIQ010000151.1:0-4841 GCA_964640785.1 uncultured Bacteroidaceae bacterium
GCTTATAAGGGTAAAATAAACTAAAAGAAAAAGAACTATCAATCGCCATAATAAATACGCAACATATATAAAACAGAAGTTAGATGAATGTCAATTCTTGCAATATTAAAAATCTGCGCTAAATAAAAATTTCAGCGCAGATTTTTGTAGGGTGATAAATTTATTGTTATTTCTTTAATTTCATTCCGAGCATCATGCTTTTGTAATTTTCGAGCATTGTTGCAAGTGTGGCAAGAGTTGTGCTGTAACTTGCTGCTGTGGGTGCTACTTTTTGCACAAGTGAAAGCATTTTATCGGCGTTGAATACTATGCTTAGTGTAGATACATTGTAAGCTATATGTGCTGTTGATGTGAAACGTCCTTGCAGAAAACTGAATTGTATTGTTTTGTTTTCACCGTCAAGGGTGTATTTTCCTTTTATTTCGCGGCTGCCAACTTTGAAAGTACATGTATCGTTCTCGGCAAATGTGAATGAACATGTTCCCTCTTTAACGCCTACTTTGCCAAGATAGGTGTTAATCTTTTCCTCTATTTTGCCTGTTGCGACGGTTCCGCCTATCTGGGCAAGTGCATTGTCGCTCTCGAGTACACATGAGGTTCCTGAGTATTTCCATGTGCCTTTAATTGTGGACTTTGAGAGTTTTACGCTATTGCCAAGCAGTGAGCCGAGTACGTTGGTGACAACATTTTCTGTGGTTGTTGTTTGTGAACTCGACGAACCTGTAAGTTTTCCGAAAAGGTTGGATAGGAATGATTGTGCATTTACAGTGCCTATGCATAGTGTTGTCATGATGGCAAGGATTGCAATTTTTTTCATGTTTTATCAGTTATGTTGTGTTTGTTCTTTATGCTTCTTGAGCTGTTTCGGCTGTCTCTTCGTCAGCCTCTTTGAAGTCTGTTATTTCGTTGGACACAAGAATGTTGTACCATGAGTATATTTTTTTGATGTGTGTGATGTATACTCGTTCCTTATCGTAGTCGGGAAGTACTGATTCGAAGTATTCTTTCATGTCTTCGGGTGTTGTCTCCTTTATGTTGAAAGGAAGTACGCCTGCAGCTTTTTCGTATATAAGCTGGAATACTTTGCGCAACGGAACCTCTTCGGTGTCGGTGTAGATTGCAATGTCGTCGAGAAGAACTATTTTGTCGCTGTTGTATACGGGCAAACGTTTGTGTGTTGCGTCTATTGTTTCTACGATAAACATGTTGTTGCCGCGTGACAGCATACGATAGAGACCGGGTTTTCCCGATATAGTCATGATTGTTTCAAACATACTGTTGGTGTTTTTTGTTTTAATTTTTATTTTTATTTCGTTGCTTGCAAAAATACAATAGCGAAATGGTATTACAAAATTTTGGAACGGTAAAAAAGGGTTTTATTGTGCTTTTTTGTTATATGTGGATTTCTGTCAGCAGTTTGTCTATTTGTGGTAATAACGGTGTGTCGGGGTTGTTACATATGGAGTAGTTGCTTTGTGCAATGATTTTTTCGGTGGGCATCTGTTCGTTGAGTCTTTGCTCTATTTCTTTGCTGTCGGCACCGCTGCGACGACATGCTCGTTGTATGCAGATGGCTCTGTCGGCGTATACGGCTACTATTATGTCTACACTGTCGTGTAGTCCGGCCTCGAAAAGTATTGCCGACTCTACTGCTACTGCTGTGCTGTTCTGCTTTTTGCTCCAGTTGATAAAGTCTTTTTTTACTTGTGGATGGACTATGCTGTTTATCTTTTGCAGGGCCGTAGTGTCGTTGAAAATAATTCGGGCGAGGTGTTTTTTGTTTATCTCTTTATTGTCGGTGTAACACTCTTTGCCGAATGTCTTTATTATTTCTTGACGTATGAGTGTGTCGTTTCTCATCACTCTTTTTGCCTCTGTGTCGCAATCGTATACAGGTATTCCTATTGTGCGGAATATTCCGGATACTATGCTCTTACCGCTGCCGATGTTTCCGGTTATACCTATTTTAAAGGGGGTGGTCATTGGTGCTCTATAAGATATTCAACTTCGTTGGGTATGATGCGTATGTTACGTACTCCTTCGGGGTGTTTAAGCAGTGTCAGCCTTACTTTGTCGGATTTATTGCCGTATATGTCACCGTACATTATTCCTATTGAAAAATCATCGGATTTTATTGAGTCAATCTGTGCTATGTTTACATTGAATATTACTTTTGCTTTTGATGGGAATGCTTTCAATGTGTAACTCGATGGGAATCCGATGCCTTTTATGGTTTTTTCGAATGTTTTTTCGGTATATGGGGTTATGGGGATTTTTATGTTTACTTTGTCGGGGTTGTATTTTACTCCTTTCTGACTTTGCAGTTTTACGTCGAGTGTCAGCGAGTCGCGCAGTTCTGTTTTGTCTATCGGCTCGGTGTATACAAAGTTCATGGTGTCTGTTGCCGATTGTGGACCGAATACCCAAACTGAGTCGGGGGTTATTTGTATGTCGCCTATTTCGTATTGCAGGGCTGATGTTATTTTTCCGCTTATCTCTACCGGATATTTTCGGGTGCTCTCTTGCGTGTAATATATTATGGAGTCGGGTGATAGGGATATGATTTCTGTGGATGTTGCGAGCTGTCCGGCTATCTGTTTTTTTAATGTGTTTGCGGGTATTGTCAATCTGCCGTTCTGTTTTTGAAAATCTTTGTATTCGACTGTTATGGGCAGGAATGTTTGCATGGAGTAGTTTAGTAACACTGTCCCACGATCGCGCAGTTTAAGTGTTATGTGCTCGTCGCCTGTGGAGACTGCGTATAGTTCGTTGGGGATTTTTTTTGCTCGCAAAGGTATTCTTATTTCTGTTTCGTAGTATTTGTTGAGGGTCATCATCAACCATAGTGAGCATGATACGAAAAAGAAAAACAGGAAGAGTAAAAATTCTCTTCCCGGTAGTAATTTTTTATTTTTTATTTTTAGTTTCAAGGCTTTTCTTTTTAGTCAGTGTGGGGGTTATTTGCCTGCTTGTTGGCCTTGTTGCATTGCTGCGGGGTCGGCGTATACGCAATTTTTGTCTACACGAATGTTTACATTGTGGCTTATTTCTATTGTTACGGCTGTGTCGTCCACGCTTTTTATTTTTCCGTATATGCCTCCGCTTGTAATAACACTTTGTCCTGTTTGCAGACTGCGACGGAAATTGTCAATCTCTTTTTGACGTTTGCGTTGGGGACGAATCATCATGAAGTACATGATTGCTATGATGATTATAAACATGAAGAGGGGACTGCCTAAAATGGCTTGCATGCCGCCTGTTGCATCGAGTAATGTGTTCATAATTTTTTATTTTTATTTGTTTATCTTATTTTCGCTTTTTAGTTTTTTTGTAATGGTGTCGAGCAGGCCGTTGATGAATGAACTGCTCTTGGGGGTGCTGTAATATTTTGCTATTTCTACATATTCGTTAAGCGTTACGCTCAATGGTATCTGTGGAAATGTTGTTACTTCGGCGAGTGCTGTCTGCATTATTATTACGTCCATGAATGCCAAGCGTGACATGTCCCAATTCTTGGAACTTTCACTCATCATTTTGCGATATTCGTCTGCATTTTGTATGGTCGCTTTAATGAGCTTATGGGCGTACTCTATGTCTTCGTCGTCTTTGTATTCGGGGAGGAGCTTTTGTGTGGGGCCTTCCTCTTCGAATCGCTTGATGGTTTTTAGTACGAACGTGTCTACAATGGTTTTGTCGTCGTTCCAATATAGGCTTAATTCTTCGAGAAGTGTGTCGAGCTCTTCGTTGTTGAAGATGAAATTCTTGTATAGCTTGCGCCACAGTTCGCGGTCCTCTTCGTAAGAGGATGTTTCTGATTCCATGTACTCCTTATATATATCACTTTCTATGATATTGTCAAGCAGACGACGCAGAAATACCGAGTAGTTTACCCAGTCGAGCTTGCTCTTTTCGGCGAACTTTATAAGTTCTTCGTTGGACTCTATCTGTGCGGCCAAACGGTTGTTTACGAATTTGAGGTTGGGGTTAAGGTCGGCCTCGGTAGGACGTACTTTTCTCATGTTGAATGAGATGCGGTCCGATGCGTAACGGGTTACGGCTACGATAAGAAGTAATAGGAATTTGTAAAGGTCGTATGCCTTTGACAAACTGAAAAAAACTTCATCTTCGGCTGCTTTTATGCTTTTGCCGGAGTTTTTATAATAGGCGTATACTACCTGAATAATTTTAAGACGGATGAGAACTCTGTTTATCATAAATTACCACTCTTGTGATTCGTTTGCAAAGGTCGCATTTTCTTGCGACACCTACAAACAAAATTTGCATTTTCTTTTTACGAGTTTTATTTTCTTTCTATAACAAAATAAAATTTACGAAGTTTTATGAAATTGTTTAAATTTCTAAAATATGTTTTTCTTGTGGAATTTTCAAACAGCGACTAATTTATTTTCTTGATGTTTTTTTAATGGTTTCTGATTTTTCTTGTTTTTTTTGCTTGTATATGAAAAAAAATATTCAAATTTGCGACAAATTAATTTTTAAACACAAACTATTGACGATGGAAGACTACAAAAAGAGCGGAATGGGCGACAATGAAAAGGAGATAGTCTTTTCACAAGCCATCAAAGCCGGTAAGAGAATTTATTACATTGATGTGAAAAAGAATCGTAAAGATGAGATGTATCTTTCGATTACCGAGAGTAAAAAAGTTGTGTCAGGCGAGGGTGATGATGCCACTGTGACATTTGAGAAACATAAAATATTCCTTTATCGCGAGGATTTTGAAAAGTTTGCAACAAGTTTGCGCAGTGCCATTGATTTTGTTGTTGCGGTGCAAGGTGAGTATCAGCCGCGTATGTACGATGCTGCTCCCGATGCTGAAA
>CAZXIQ010000152.1:0-4766 GCA_964640785.1 uncultured Bacteroidaceae bacterium
TCAACATATCCCGAATATAGTGTCTGTTGCATTGCATCGGAGTACATTGAATTGTAAAAGTCGTTTCCGCTGTTGCGAAGATTCAAACTTTTGAAACGGTAGTATGGCTTTTGTGCAAATAGTCGTACGTCGAAGGAGTTTTGTCCCTCGTATTTTTTTTCGGCATTCAGTTCCAGAGATTTTTCGGGATAAGAGCGCGAATAGCCTCCGCCGATTGAAAGGTCGCATTGTTGCGTAATATATTTGTCGTGAGGGTTGTTGAATATTTCAATATTACACGGACGTCGCCAGTCTCTGTTCCAGTTTACGGGGTATGAGACTCCGTTTCCGGCGATTCCGTTTGTGCCTTT
This sequence comes from uncultured Bacteroidaceae bacterium, assembly GCA_964640785.1. Lineage (GTDB taxonomy): Bacteria > Bacteroidota > Bacteroidia > Bacteroidales > Bacteroidaceae > HGM04593. The sequence goes on from CAZXIQ010000152.1 coordinate 351, forward strand.
GCAGTATATACCTATGCTGTCGTTCCATAAATTATCGGGGTCGGTGGCTATTGATATTACCGGTAGGTCGAATGTTCGTTCATCGTCTATTATGTAGGTGCATGTTAATATTTCGGATGGAATATATCCTTTTTTGTATACTCTTGCTCTTATTACTGTTGAGCTGTTTATAGATAGGTTGCCTTGCCACACTTTGCTGCGTTCGTTTGGTTCACTTCCGTCTGTTGTGTATCTGATGCTGCCTTCGTTGCTTTCTATTTTTATAATTAAATTTCCGGAATATATGCCCGGAGCGATGTTTGCATGTGGCTTTCCGAGACGTTTGATGGAAAAACTGCTGTTGTTGTTGCTTTTGCCGGGGGTGGGTGTTATGCAGGTTGCAAATGTTTCTGCTCCATCGGTTTTACTTGCATAGGAAATTTCGGGGTAGGCGTATCCGTATTCGACGTTGCTCACAAGTTCTTTCTTGTCTGTGAATAGATATAGCGAGGCTCCGTCGCAATCGAGCTTGAAATTTGCATTTTTGGGGTCAAGGTCGTTGTTGCCGAAAAATATTATTTTGTATCCTCCGGCGGCAATATTTCCAATGCTTTTTGGAAATATGTATTTATGGGGTTTTTCATATTCATCGGATACACTGTATCCTTCAAGGTTTATACTTTTGTCGGATGGGTTGTATAGTTCGACCCATCCGTTGTAATTGTATGTTCCATCGAGCATGTAGGATACATTGGCAGGCATTATTTCGTTAATGACTACGTTTCTGTTTTCTGCATATACGGTGGATGTGAATATGTTTATAATCAGTATGATAAATAGGTTGCGTTTTTTCATTTAATTATTTTTTCAGATTTTACACTGCCATCGTCATATATTGTGCGACGTATGAATATGCCTCTCAATAGTTCGTTGAAATTGTTGCTTATTTCTACTCCTTTTAGGTTGTAATATGTAACTGATAGTATATTTTTCGTTGTATGTGGATTTTCGACGACTGATGTTATAATATCTTCAATTTGATAGCCTGTTACTGTGTCGTTTGCAACAAAGGTGTTGTTGCTGCTGTATAGATTGGTGTTGCCGGGGGTGGGCGTGTTTATTATATGTAGTTTGTCGCTGCCGTCAGGATAGCGTCCGAAACTTTTGTCCTCGTTGTGTGGGGTGTATACAATTTCGTCGCGCCACAGAAGTGTGCTGTCGCTGTTGTCGTATGCACTTAGAATTAATTTTCCGCCTGCCGAGGGTAGCTTGAATGGTAGATGCAGTTCGCGGTTGTCGGGCTCTTTGTCGGCCCATAGTATGCAGTAGCCGTGTGGGGCTATGCGGGTTTTTTCTTTATCATTGTCTGGTATTTTGTACATGCGGGGGTTCTCTTCGCTGTTGCTTATATATAGCCCTGCAATGTCAAAGATTGTGTCGGTGAGGTTGTGCAGTTCCACCCAATCGCTTTTGTCGTAGTAGTCGTTGCGAACATGGTATTTGTTTGCGCTAAGCTCGTTGATGCGTACGGCGGGTACTATGTGGTCGTATAGCGAATCTATTTTTTCAAAGCAGGGTTTTAAAATATATTCTCCACTTAATGGTACAAGTTCGTACGAGGTTTTGTAGATGTTGGGTTTACGGTTTATGCTTTTTTTGTTGTTTGTGCCGTTGCCATTATCTTCTTCGCTTTTGCCTATTATATCCCATTTCTTGAATTTATAGCCGTAGGGTGTCTCGACTGATATTTTATATTCGTCGCGTGTGTATAGGTAGCCGTCGAATTTTCCGGTGGGTACCTCTACTCCGTTTATATATAATGCGGATTTTACATTTGGTGAGATACTTACTTTTATCGGTTCGCCTTTTTTGAAATATTTTCCTAAATAACTTATGTAGTTTAATTGGCGATTATTGGCAAAGTTTTTGAAGTTTTTTGCATGGCCGTCTATGTCGTATGATTTTCCCCATCGTTTTCTGTGATAAGGAATCTCGTTGCTTATGAGTGTTTTTACGCTGTCGATGATGGTGCTTGCTCTGTCGTAACGCATGGCACCGCCTATTATGGCTAATGCGTGGTTGATGAATTTATCTTGGAATGTTTTTACATTTTTCAAATTGTTGAATATTTGTCCGACGTATGCGTTTGTGTTTGACATTGTTCCATTTGAACTGAATGGGTCGTATGTTACATTACGAAACCCGAAGTCTGTGTCGAAAAGTATCCAGCGGAAACGTCCGTTGTCTCTGTTTCTGTAAAATTTGACATTGTTTCCCATCCAGTCGGTGTTGCCGGAATATGTTTCAATGACAACATAGTTTATGTATTCATCAATGTCGATATATTCCAATACTTTACTGTAATATTTTGTCGATATTGATGCGTCTCGTGTAAACTTAAGCATGCTGGTTAGTGCCAACATGTCTCCATTGAAGGCAATATTGTCGTGCTGTTCAATGAGGTCGATATTCTCTTTTTCGTATCCTCGATTGCTGTATACATAATGGTGATTGGAACGTTCGCGTATGTTTATTATGCCGAAATATTCGCCATTTATGTAGTGTACCGCGGGTTGATACGCCTGATAATCTACATCGACTATTCCTGCGTAGAAGCATTGTTGCATTGCGTCGGAAAACATTGAGTTGTGAAAATCGTTTCCGCTGTTGCGAAGGTTTATGCTCTTAAAGCGATAATATGGTTTTTGAATAAAGAAACGTGTGAGAAAAGAGTTTTTGCCTTCATATTTTTTTTCGGCGTTTAACTCTAACGATTTTTCGGCGTAGGAACGCGACCAGCCTCCACCTATCGAGACTTCGCATTGTTGTGAGAAATATTGGTCGTATTTACCATCGAAAATTTCAACGTTTACAGGACGTTTCCAAGGCATATTCCAGTTTGCGTTGTAGCTTACACTGTTTCCGGGTATTCCGTTTGTTCCTGTGCAGTAGATTCCTATTGTGTCGTTCCAGAAATTGTCCGGGTCGGAAACGATTGATATTACCGGAAGGTCGTAATCGCGTTCTTTTTCAATTATATATGTGCATGTGAGTATTTCCGATGGGATGTACCCGTTTTTATAGGTGCGCGCTCTTAGGGTTGTTGTTTTGTTTATGCCGCTGTATCCGCTCCATATTGCACTTTTTTCGTTTGGTTCGCTACCGTCGGTTGTGTATCTTATGGTTCCGCTTGGTGTGCTTATTTTTAATACGAATGCGCGCTTGTATATGCCGGGGCTTACGCTTACTTGGGGCTTTTCGGCTCGTTTAACGGAGTATTCGCTATTTGCATTGCTTTTTCCGGGTGATGGGGTCAGGCATGTAGCCCATAGGCCTGTTCCGTCTGTTTTACGGGCATATGATAGATTGGGGTATGAGTAGCCATATTCTACACTGTTTATGAGTGTGGTGTCATTGGAAAAAAGATATAGTGTGGCTCCGTCGCAATCGAGTTTGAAATTTGCATGTCTCGGGTCAAGGTCGTTGTTGTCGAAATATATAATTTTAAAATCTCTTGCGGCAATTTTTCCTATCTCTTCAGGAAATACAAATTTACGTGGAGAGCCTAATTCGTTTGTAATGCTGTACCCTGTGAGGTCTATACTTTTATCGGATGTGTTGTATAGCTCTACCCATCCACCGTAATTATATGTATGGTCGAAAATATATGAGACATTTGCAGCCATCAATTCGTTGATGACAATATTTTTCTCGGCTGCATGTATCGTGTTGTGTATGAGTAGAATAGATAATATAAATAAGTGTTGTAGATGTCGTTTCATAGGCGCAGTTATTTGTACATTATAATCTGCAAGCAGATTATAATGTACAAATATATCTTTTTTTTTGCTAAATTTAGAAGTTGTTTAGCTTTTTTTAAAAAGGTTTATTAGTTTTGTGAAAAATGATTGGTTTTCATATTCTTCTTTTTCTTCATAGAATTTCTCATACTCTTTTGAGGCTCTCAGGTAAAAGCCTAAGGTTGTATAATCTGTGAACTTTTTGATGTACTCTTGTGGTGTGTTATGTAGGTAAACTTGGTCCTCGGGCGTGAGTTTAATTGTATATTGTTGAAGTTTCATACTTTTAACTGTGGCCTCTTTATCCATTTCCAAAGAGTCTATGTATAACATGCAAAATCGCTCCGGCTCTTCTGTTATGACGAATCCCTTGTATGTTCCACCCATACATCTTAGCTTTTGCGAAAAATCGTAATAGTCTTTGACTCTGATACATTGATAACCACTTGCTTGAACCACATCTTCTAATTTTTTCGATAACTCTTTCATAATCATTAAAGTTTAAGTTTTTTATTTATTAGAGTATTATTTCTATGAAATTCTTACTTATAAACTGTTTAAATTTCTAAAAAAAGTTTTTATATAGAAATTGCATCGTTTGTTTTGCCGTTTTTTTTTAAAATATTCCCTGTTTTTA
>CAZXIQ010000153.1:0-2525 GCA_964640785.1 uncultured Bacteroidaceae bacterium
GGACCTTTCTTCACAACACACATGTTTTCTACTTCGTGTGAATAAACCATAATTTAATATTTTAATTGGGATTTTTCCAGTTGCAAATTTAATGTTTTTATTGGAATTGTTATTAGAATTTATTGAAATTTTATAAAATTTCATTTTTTGCAGGCATATACGTAACAGTGCAGCCCGATTATCACCGGGCTGCACTGTTGTCATTTACATTATGGAATATTTATTTTATTATGAATTTCAGCGTTTTATTTACTTTATTGCCGCATACATTTATAAGGTATATTCCCGATGACAATTCTGTGGTACTTATGTTGTTAAGTTTGTTCTCGCCAAGAATAACACCCTCTTTTTCTTTTTGTCCTGTAATATTTATGATGCTGTATGTTGCATCGCCCTCACAACTTACAGAAATTTCAAGGTAGCCGTTGCGTGTATTGTTACCGAGTGTCACTTTAGGCTCGCCTGCGGCGGCTGTACCTGTGATTCCCGTAGAACTGTTTGTTGTGAATGTAAACTCAGCACCGTAATATGTCTTGTTTTTGTATACTGCGTATGGCTTTGCTGTGTACTCGGTATCTTCGGCAAGATTACTTATTTCTACCTTTCCATTTTCGTCGGCCTTGTACTTTGTACCATCTATCACAATACCTTTTTCCGTAGCTGTGTATGTAGCCTCTTCTTGCGCTGTTACTGTTGCCATGAATGTTGTTGAGGTTGTTGAGGCATCCTCGCATTCAATAACAGGCAATGTGGTTTTCAAGGTCAATATTTGGTTACAGTCTTCGTAGTCTATACTGAAATTTATCACAAATTGCAATGATGTGTTGGGCGCAAGTCCGTCCCATGAATATACACCTGTTTCGGGATTAGCGAAAATTTCCACGCCTTGTGTTATGACGCTTGAAAATTCAAATGGCACAGCGTTGGGCAGGGAGTAATATTCTGTCTTGTGCAGACGAAAAGCGATTGTCGTCATTGTAGACAACACTTCCATGTAGTATGGAGTTTCTATGCTTTTAGGCTCTCCCGACCATGATTCATCGATTGTTTGCAACAACGCCTCGCGTGCAAATACAGGAGTGGTTGCACTTACATTGTTCAAAAATGAATAGTTGTCGAATGCTCCGAGCATGAAAAGGCTTATATTGCTTCCCTTGAAAGCATCCTCGGCTATTGTTTTAACATCTTCGGGGATGATGAGCGAGCTCATGCCGTTACTGCCGAATGCCTCGGAACCGATTGTTTCGATAAGTCCGCCTATATTGACGTACACTATGCTGTCGCATCCGTAAAAGGCTTTTTCACCAATGGATGTTACTCGGTAGTATTCGTTGTTGTATTTGAACTTCGTGGGAATTGTTATCTCACCTTTGTAATTATTCGTTTCGGGGTTGTCGCCTTGATAGGTCACCGACGCTGTCTTGCTCTCTTCGTTGAGTATATAGTTCAACCCTTTATATTCATAGTTTTGAGCATATGAGGCGACTGTCAGCATTGTTGTTGCGGCAAAAAGTGAAATTCTGTGTAAAAAATGTTTCATACGCGCTATTTTTCTTTTGTTTATTTTCTTGTTTTTACGTGGTTATATTTAACCACATTATCTATATATTTTGCAAATATAGTTTAAAGTTGCGATTAATTGAAGTGAAATACAAAAAAACTTCTGTTTTTATAATTATTTATATTTTATAAATATATGTATAGGCTTTTTTGGTTTTTAGTTGTATTTTTTCTTTGTATCTTTGCCACGCGAAACATAGGATGAGCTTTGGTATAAAAATCGAGAAAACTTGCTTTTTATACGCTCGGCTTTCACTATCTTTGCACAGTTTTCTTAATTTTCAAAAATCTATTTTATATTATCAATGAAAAAGAATCTTTTTGTTTTTTGCACACTATCGGCTCTTCTATTTGCAATGATTGCATGCGATGACGCATCGTCTACTTCAAAAGGTCATTCACAAGGGCTATACACTGTTGATAGAAATTTCCTACGTCCCGAAATGGTTGATACTTTTTACAAGGTCGATAATATTGCCGATTACAACCTAAAAGATGGCGACAGAGCTTATTTGACACTTGGTTACGAGGTAGACAATTATTATGGAGCAAGCATGGCGAAATATTATATAAAGTCGGTAGAGGCCATATTGCCCATTTACGGATTAACGGCAGCAGAGAATGTTGATGAATCGGTGTACTCTTCGTCCATACTCGGATGGAATGCTTTGCCCAGATACGGCGGCTTTTGGTTCTGGAAGAAATATCAGAATCTGAGTGTAAGATATTACAGCAACGGCAAAGAGGGCGACTTTAAGCTTTCACCAATAAAATTATCGGGCGACACTCTTTGTTTCGCACTTAATGCAAAAATAGAGGATGGCGACACAGAAATGTCATCACTATTGTCGTTCGACATTTCATCGGCAATAAACATGTTGCCCGCCGAAGATGCTGAAAAACTAATCGCGCTCGACTCCATATATACACAAGTAGCACTTCGTTGGTGTCCCGAAGGGGCCGAT
>CAZXIQ010000153.1:2535-4750 GCA_964640785.1 uncultured Bacteroidaceae bacterium
ATCCTGCTGTGGGAAAAAATAAAAATTGTTTCTAAGCTTTGATGTTTATGGATTACAAGAAACTATTCGCAACATCATTGGAATTAATAACCCACCCTGCAAAAGCATGGTGGCATGTGTCGCACAAAGGGACAAAGCGCGAAATGCTTGGCGAGTTTCTTTACCCGCTTGTTATTTTGTGCGGAACGGCTCTTTTCGTTGGACGCATATTCAACAACGGATTAGGATGGGATAGTTTCTATTCAAGCACCATAAACGCAGCATTATGCTCATTCTCTTTGCTTATTGCATATAATATTTCGGCATACGCGGTGGCATTTTTCTCGGCAAAATACACAAACAAAGAAATATCGCGCGACGTAACCGATATGTTCACGGGATATTCGATGGTTGTGTTGCTGTGTTTGGATATATGCCTCGGGCTTTTTCCCGAGTTCAGAATTTTAGCATTCATTGCCCAATTCTACACACTGAAGATTGTTTGGGACGGCGCAGCAGTGCTGATAAAAATTAACGAAGAGCGACGTTTGGTCTATACAATGATGGTAGCAGTCATACTAATACTCATGCCTTTTATCACCAACAAGATAATGGGTTTACTCGCTCTATTGATAGGTTAATATTATATATGGATAAAAGAAAGGTTTCTATAAACATAAAGAACAAACGCGCTACGTTTGACTATATTATATCCGACACATACACTGCGGGTATAGTGCTCACCGGTACAGAAATAAAATCCATCAGATTGGGCAAGGCGAGCCTTGTAGACACATATTGCACTTTCACAGGCGACGAACTTTGGATAAAGAACATGTATGTTGCCGAATATTTTTATGGCTCATACAACAATCATACTGCACGACGCGACAGAAAATTACTGCTTGAGCGCAAGGAACTGCGCAAACTGAAACAATCGGTAAAAAGCCCGGGCTTTACCATCGTGCCCACCCGTCTGTTTATAAACGAACGAGGGCTTGCAAAAATAGTGATAGGCCTTGCACGCGGTAAGCACGAATATGACAAGCGCGAGAGCATAAAAGAGCGTGACGACAAACGCGAAATGGATAGAATTAAAAGACATTATTAAAAATGAAACATTTAGCCGGAATTTCATTCCGGTTAATTTGCTGTTATGAAACTCGAAGATATTTTAAAAGAAAAGATTCTTGTGCTCGACGGAGCGATGGGCACAATGATACAACGATATAATCTTAAGGAAGAAGATTTTCGTGGCACACTTCTTGCATCACATCCGGTGCTGCTGAAGGGCAATAATGATTTATTGGTACTCACGCGACCTGAAGTAATAGAAACAATACACGAAAAATATCTTGTTGCAGGAGCAGACATCATAGAGACAAACACATTTAACTCAAACAGAATATCGCAGTCGGACTATAAAACCGAACATCTTTGTCGTGAAATGAACATTGCAGCCGTGCGCATTGCACGTGCCATTGCAAAAAAATATTCCACAACCGAAAAGCCGCGTTTCGTAGTAGGCTCGGTGGGCCCCACAAGCCGCACCTGCTCCATAAGCCCCGACGTAGAAAATCCGGCCTATCGCAACCTTACTTTCGACGAACTTGCCGAGGCATACATGGAACAGATTGAGGTTCTTGTAACCGAGGGAGTAGATGCCGTACTTATAGAGACCATATTCGACACTCTCAACGCCAAGGCAGCAATATACGCAGCCGAGAAAGTCATGGAACAGTTGGACTGCAAAGTGCCAATAATGCTCTCGCTGACCGTTGCCGACGCCGCAGGACGCACCCTCTCGGGACAGACAGTAGAGGCATTCACAGCCTCAACCATTCGCGAGAATATACTCTCTGTTGGCCTTAACTGCTCGTTCGGAGCCTCACAGATGAAACCCTTCATCAAACGCCTCGCCGAAATTGCTCCATGCTACATAAGCGCATACCCCAACGCAGGCCTCCCCAACGAACTTGGCTCATACGACCAGACACCCGACGAAATGGCACGCCAGGTACAAGAGTTTATTGATGAAGGACTTATAAACATCATAGGTGGATGTTGCGGAACCACCGACGAATATATAGCACGTTTCCCCTCACTCGTCGAGGGAAAAGTACCGCACCGACCGGCTAAACGACCTGACGAACTGTGGCTCGCCGGACTCGAAAGATTGGTTGTAAAGCCCGAAATGAACTTTATGAACATCGGCGAAAGATGCAACGTTGCAGGT
>CAZXIQ010000154.1:0-4739 GCA_964640785.1 uncultured Bacteroidaceae bacterium
CACTGCCGCCTTTGCCGCTACCCGAGCCGCCACCTTGACGTTCGAGGTGGGTCCACAGACGTTGCAGGCGAGGTAACATATATTTGTATTGCGCAAGCTCTACCTGTACTTTTGCATGGGCTGTCTGGGCACGCATGGCAAATATGTCGAGGATGAGCGAAGTGCGGTCGAGAATCTTTACTTTCAGTTCTTTTTCGATGTTGCGTAACTGCTTTGCCGAAAGTTCATCATCGAAAATCACCATTCCTATTTCTTCGTCAGAATCCTTGCGCTCTTCTATATATGCGCCAATTTCCACCAATTTACCGCTACCGACGTATGTTACCGGATGGGGGCGGTCTATTCTTTGCGTAAAGCGTTTAACAACTACTGCCCCGGCTGTGTTTGCAAGAAAATCAAGCTCGTCGAGATATTCGTTGGTTTTACGCTCATCTTGATAAGGAGTTATAAGACCTATAAGTATGGCTGTTTCGGCTTTTGAGTCGGATATGATAAATTCTTTCATCGTAAAGTTTCAATTTTCTGTTTCCACTGCGAAGATAAGAATTTTCATAATTATATACAAGCCTATTTTATCAGTATCCGAAAAGTTCGTCAAATGTGAGGTACACTACCCTGTCGCGGGTTTTAAGTTCGCGCAGATTAAGATTGCTTTCGCGACTTATTATTAACTGTGTATCAGGATTTTCGCTATGGCGCAAGTAAAAATCTTTAACGTCGGAAAAAGAGAGACTTATAAGTGCATCGTAAAGTTGCGAGGAACCGTAACCACGTTCACGGGAAAATAGATACTCCTCGATAAGCGACACGCCATTGTTGCCACGCGTTGAACATTCATACAACAAGTAAGACTTTGCTGCGTCAAAAGCCGCTCGTACAAATGGAACATCGGTACCTGTCGAGAGTAAAGCTCCATTGGGATAAAAGCGAGTTGCGGGGGATGCATTTGACAGTGCGACAGCCTTGTTAAAAAGTGCCATTGCCGCAAAATCTTCGACACTCGCAAAAGGTTGCCGCAGAGTAATTGTTGTAACATTGTCAATGTCGGCCGGCAAAAGCAGGATGCGGACGGCACTGTCGCCTACCGCAGAAAAATCGGCTGCCTGCAAAGACGCTGTGCCATTTAATTGACTGTGCAACAATGAGTATGCCTTGTCGGCATTCTTTCCGCAAAAAAGCATTTCGCTTGATTGTGAAAAGAGTGCATTCATACTGTACATTGCAATTTCACGCATTCCGCACAAGCGCTTGCCACCGGCGGCATAATAAGATGCCTGCAAGGCTATATTTTCATTATTTATTTTGGAAGATTGAACTGCGGCATTGTTTGCAAGCAGATATTTATAGAATTTATCACCATCGGCTAATCTCTTCCACATTGAAAGGGCGCAAGAAACATCTTGATGCATATTTCGGAAACAGCCTGTGAGAGAAAATTCTATGGAGCCAACATGTTTATCTATTTTTATATGTGTAACAGGTGCCGACGAATCTTTTTTATCACTTAGAGATGTACTGTAATAATCTTTTATATGCGTAAGCATCGAGGGCGGCAGTTTCTTTAGCCGAGTGCGGAGAATAAACGTATAAAGAGTGTCGCTATTTTCGGCGACAATCATTTTCGGTTGCTTGGATGCAGAGCTTATGTTAAGCCTGTCTGTGTCGGGGAAAAGCACCTTCGCAGGTGGCGATTCGAGCAGTTTTATATGACTTTTCACATTGGGGCGAACGTCGGAAAAATTTACCATTTTTCGACACTTTTCACCGGAGCCTCCATTTAAAAAGCGCCCACGAACGTATGGCAGAATGGAGTTTGCATTGTCGGTACAAGATGCTGAGGATGAGGTATATAGTCGTTGCTCGGAAAAACTGCGCGAAAGTGTCGCAACCGCCTCGTCGTAAACAACATCGCCAAAAAGAATTATCGAAAGGCTATCGGGTAATGCCGAAAATGAGCCTTGCATTATCACGGCCCAATTTTCCAGTTCATTCGAGGGAATATCATTATACACAACAACCGAACCATCGCAATCGGTCACACTGCTGACGTTGGAACCTATCTGCGCGAACAGCAAACGGTAGTCGGAAGAGTATACAGATGACTCGTACAAGTGATTGAGCGTGTCGCTTGCGACAGAAGGCATACAAAGTGCTGCTGCCATACGAGGCCTTTCGGCCATGCGGGCAATATATAGTTTCACACCTCGTGGCAACCTGTACAATCGGGTTTTATATGGGTCGTCTTTTAGTGTTGTATAAGGATAGGCACTATCCGAAGAACAGGATAGCAACGAAAAGACAATCAACAACAGAGAAGATATCAAACATCTGAAGAACAGCATAATAGTATCATATTTTGGCTTTATACCTGCCACCTGCAAGAGTTTTTACGGCATCTTTCATTTCAAGTTCGAAAAGCAATGGCATCAAACGATTGACAGGAATATTTGTCTCTACTACGAGCCTGTTTATCTGTACCCCGTCGGGGAAACGGGCAAGTTGTTGCATCACAACCTCTTCTTCGGGAGTAAGATTGGTGAAAAGTTGCATCTGCTGCGGCATTTTCGGCTGCTTGGGCAAACCCCAATTCATTGCTGTTATAAAATCTGATGCACAGGTGATAAGTGATGCCCGATTGTTGCATATAAGCGCATTGCAACCTTTGGAATTTTCATCGGTTACCCTACCGGGGTATGCGAAGCAGTCGCGAGAATAGCTATGAGCAATGGAGGCGGTTATAAGTGAACCACCCGACGCAGCAGATTCTATGACCACCGTAGCATCGGACATTCCTGCAACTATACGATTGCGCCTTACAAAATAGGCCGGCAAGGACTCTGTCCCGCTCATAAACTCGGTAAGAAGACCACCATTTTCGAGCATAGCCTTGGCAACATTGCGATGGGAGGATGGATATATACGGTCGAGCCCATGAGCAAGCACACCAACTGTCGGAAGCGAAGAGGACAAGGCGGCCTTATGGGCACAAACATCTATTCCGTATGCAAGACCGCTGACGACAAGAGCATCGGGCACACTCTCGGCAAGTTCGCGAACAAATCTCTCGCACATATCCTTGCCATACTCGGTTGCACGACGGGTACCAACGACCGACACTATGCGACGAGCATTGAGGTTCACACAACCTTTGCAGTACAACACAATAGGAGCATCGTCACACTCTCGCAAACGATAAGGATAAGCATCGTCGCCATAGCAAATGACGTCAATATCATGCTTCTCGGCAAATTCAAGCTCGCGACGGGCACGTTCAAAAGCTGCCGGGTCGGAAAGCATGGATTTTAATCGCGGCGATGCGCCGGGGAGTATTTCGGACAGAGAAGAGAGATTCTCAAAAATAGCCGAGGCGCAACCTGCAACCTCTATCATATTACGAAAATGAGCGGCCTCCAACCCTTGCACGTATGTAAGTGCAAGCATCGAAAGCCGTTCATTTATATTATAGTCTATCACTGATAAACTGTTTACTTAAGCAGATTTTGGAAAGTTGTACTTGTACCGTACTTGACAAACTCAAGGTCGTTGGCAGCTTTGGCAGCCATTGATGGGTCGAGTTTAATAGCGTTCTTCAATCCATCATAGATAAGAGATGCGTTATCTGTGCGGGCACCAAGAATCGCTGTAAGGTAGTATGTATTTGCATCGGGATTTTCGATAGCTGCAAGAGTCTTTTTAGCAAGGCTGTAATCTTTGTTGAGCAACTGTGCAAGGGCTGTGCTGTTTGTTGCATTGTTGCCAAGAAGTGTAGCTGCACGTGAATATTGTCCCTGTGCAATATAGAGATTACCGAGAGCCTCGTCGCCTACCTTTGCACCGGCACCTTTTGCCATATAAGCCTCGGCTGCGGCAACATTACCTTCAAGAAGTGAAAGGTAACCGAGGTTTACATTTACCTCAGACGCTGTCGGGTCGGCCTTGGCGGCTTTTGCCAAATAGTCGGCAGCCTTTTTGTAATCGCCTTTGTTGTATGCGAGAGCTGCAAGGTTGTTGTAACCACGATAATCGTTAGGATAGAGTTTTGTTGCTATTGTATAGATTTTCTCTTGCTCGGCAGCATCTTCTGTAAGGATAGAAGAGTAGAGAATCTCTTCGAGCGACAACTCTTTCGGGTCTTTAGCAAGCTGCTCCATGATTTCTTCATCTGAACGACCGATAAGCTGATAGTTCAATGTGATGCGTGCGCGACGCAACTGAGGAAGAATTTCATCGGCAAGGTCTTTGTACACCGAAGAGATGTTTTTTATCTGAGCTTCACGCTCTTCGGGCTCTTTGTACATTGAGAGTACACGAATGATAAGGTCTTTGTCGGGAAGATTGGATTTTGAAACAAGCTCTTGGAAACCGTCCCAGTCCTCAGCGGTGTAATCTGTATCGAGGTAGCCTTTAAGCTCGGCTTTTTTCATCTGCTCCTCGACAAATTTAGCAGTATTCTTTTCGCGGCCACCGGCTACATCTACGTTGAGCAACACTCCACCATCGGGCGATGCGTATGCAGCAACCTCTACATTGTCAAGAACTTTGTTTTTAGCATCTTTGGCAACGTCTTTCATAGACTCTTTGAGGGCACCAATCTCAGCGGATTTAAGTTCGCTGTTGCGCAAATTTGTCTGCTGGATAAGGAACATGATGTTTGCCTGCTTAGCCTGCTTGATTACGCGCTGGAAAGCATCCTCGCCGATTGCAATGTTTGATTTTGTGATTGTCGAGCGGTAGAGTTC
>CAZXIQ010000155.1:0-4716 GCA_964640785.1 uncultured Bacteroidaceae bacterium
GATGCAACCTGTTGAATATCATCAGTATTGCTCGCCATGCACATAAGGCCGCGTATATGTATATTTTTCAATTCTTTCCACTCCTCGGCCGATAGCATTGCAAGGCAATCTTCGGGCGTAAAACCGAATTTTGTATCTTCGCGGGCAATATGTATCTGCAACAGACATGAAATTACACGACCGTTTTTAGCGCCATGCTTATTTATTTCACGTAACAACTGCATGCTATCCACACTGTGTATCATATATACAAAAGGAGCAATATATTTTATTTTATTGCTTTGCAGATGCCCGGTAAAGTGCCAACGAATATCATCGGGCAACACTTGTTGTTTGGCAACAAGGTCTTGCGCTTTATTCTCGCCAAAGTCACGTTGCCCCGCATTGTATGCCTCAGTTACAGCCTCGACAGGATAATATTTAGAAATCGCAAGCAACCGCACCCCCGAAGGGATGGTTGCACGTATTGCATTAAGTCTTTCAGCTATGCTGCTCATTTTTTATAATGCTTGATACTGGAAAATGTCAATTATAGGACTATTGTTTACAGATGTCAGTTCATAGTCCATAACCGAAGTCTTCATGTGAATGTTCAAACGTGTTATTGCGTCGGGCACACTCTCGGCCTTAACAAGCATCAGCACAGGAGTCTTTTTTTCCTTTGCACTGGACTCATCTATTGTCACAAGCACAATCTTGCACTTGTACCATTTGTCGGCCGTTTCATCCTGAGTATCTACAATTTCGCCATATTTCACACGTTTCATCTCATTAATGTTAAATTCTCCCGTAACGAACGGTTGTAACTCCATTGTAAGACGTTTTTCCACACTCGAAAAGGTAAAATCCTTCATCAGATACGACTCATTAACTTTTGTATTTGCCCCCTTTTCACCGGGACGTTCGTATGTCACTTTACACTCGAACCAACTTTCTAACATATTCTGTATTTTTTATTAAATTAATATCACTTGATTTTATAATGCAAATATAGGCTGTTTTTTTACAAACTTACCCAATGGCGACAAAAAAATTGAAACTTAACGCCGAGATATTTTTTCATGCAAGCTATTTGCATTATCTTCGCTGTTGCAATATATATGAACCTTGAATTATTCATAGCCGGACGTCTTTTTGCCACCCGCAAAGGCGAAAAGAGAATTTCAAAACCTGCTGTGCTCATAGCCCAGTGGGGTGTTGCCGTCGGCCTGTTGGTGATGATAGTATCGGTGTGCATAGTTATAGGTTTCAAGCATCAAGTGCGCGAAAAGATTATAGGATTCGGGCAACATATTCAGGTGCGCAACTACGAGAGTACGGCACATGGCGAAACACCTGTCACAACCAACGACTCTACATTTCTTACCCTTGAAAAAATACCAATGGTTGGTAAAGCTCAGCCATATGTGCAAAAGCCGGGACTTATTGCCGTGGGCGATGAGTTTGACGGTATTATACTCAAGGGGGTGGGTAGCAGCTACGACCTATCGTTTTTTGCCGATTATTTGAAAGCCGGCGAACTTCCGACATTCAGCGACACTGCATCTTCGGGCTCTTTACTGCTGTCCAAGCCTATTGCCGATAGGATGAAAGTAAATGTTGGCGACAAGGTAAATATCTATTTTGTACAGAACAGTGTTAAAGCTCGTCGTTTCACAATCAAAGGGTTGTACGAAACTAATCTTTCCGAAATGGACAACCTCATTGCATTGACAGATATATACACTATGCGTCGCCTCAACGGATGGGCAAACAATAAATGCACAGGCATAGAAATAGCATTGACAGATTTTGATTTTATTGAACAAGTAAGAGACTCTGTTGCAGGAGCAATGCACGCAGAGAGTTCGCGCAACTACGACAAGCTTTATGTACAGACTGTCGAGGAAATGAATCCCGCGCTTTTTGCATGGTTAGATATTTTAGATGGCACCGTATGGGTCATCTTGATATTAGTGCTTGGCGTTGCAGGCTTCACCATGATTTCCGGACTATTGATACTTATTCTCGAAAAAAGCAATCTTATAGGTATACTTAAGGCTCTTGGTTCACAGGATGTCTCTATTCGTAAAATATTCCTTTATTATGCTATGTTTATTATCGGCCGGGGTATGTTGTTTGGAAACATAATAGCTTTTGCACTCTGTCTTTTACAATACAATTACGGCATTGTGAAACTCGACGCTGAAATGTATTACATGGACAGAGTTCCGATAGAATTTTCATGGTGGCTGTTGCCCCTTAATGTTGTAATGTTTCTGTTATCAGTTGCAATGTTAGTGTTGCCATCGATGCTCATTTCGCGCATTGAACCAACAAAGGCTATACGTTTCGAATAAAACATTCGTATAACATAGTTTCTTTGCAAATCACACAATTGCTTAATCATGTGATTTACAAAGACTTTACCCGAGCAACTATACTCCACTTAAAAAACCACAGATGGAGCCTCGTGCTTGTGCCGAAAGATTCATTTTATTTATAACAACATCTTGCACCGAGACATTAGCCCCCCCTTCAGTAACTTTAAAAAGAGTGTTTGCAGCATAAGCAGGCATAGAAACAGAAATATTATCGTAGGCCTTTTTCGCCGTTACAGAAATATTCTTATTGCCATAATCATAAACATAATTATACTCATCGTCCACGACAGGCCTGTTCCAATTATACACACCCATCCACGAAAGAACTTCATTTTCAGCAATTTCTTTATTCTGTATAAGCACATGATAGGCCTTGTCGCCACTGTACACAAATACATCACCCGCATCGTTCACGTAATTGTGAGTGCCGAGCCCATAAGGCAGCAACACACTATTCTGATAGTGTCCATTCACATGTTTCTGCGAAAAGCGATTAAAATTAGGAGCATCACCCTTTTTAATTCTTACAACATTCCCACTTGTCGGTTGAACAGTCCAATCGTAATACCCACCTTGCGCTGTTACAAACTGCACATTTACATTATTACCGGCATCATCCTTTTTGGGTAAAAACATCGACTGCATGCCATAATACGTGCTTACTGCAACATCTTTTAAATATGTGTGCTCAACCCCAACAACAATCTCACCACTGTCGATACGATACGATACACACTCAGCTATCAGTGGCGAAGAAAGTACCGTCGCACCGCTTGCAGGAGCAACATCCGGGTCGAAAATTGTATTTTCAACGTTGATAGTCACAACATCGGCATAAGCCGAACCCTGCGTAACAGGCTCACCGTCGGCCATAATAGAAAAGCTGTTTGTTACAGCACTCTTTATGCCCGACTGCTGATTCAAATACAAGTGGTTGCCACCCACCCAACTATTACCCGTTACGGGACGATTCACCTGCACAGGCCCTATCATGTCGCTTGTATTCTGCTGACACAGCAGATATTGATTATCGCTAACCTCGGGCGACAGTTCTTTATTATGATTCACAGCAAGAAACACCTTGTCGATGCTGTACAATTCATTTGCCATCACTTTTTTAAATGTGATGACAATATCCCAATATTCATTGTATTTCGATATAATAGTAGCCGTTTCGCCATCCACCTTTACATAATTACGCTTCGACTTTTTAGTGGCATTCAGCAATGTGGCAAGTTCTTTGTTGTCCTGCGTAATGTCGCGCCATTTGCTCCATGATGTACCATCGAAATAACGATAAAGAAAATGCGCCTTGTTGTCAATGCCAAATGTATATTGAGGGTCAGCATTCGGACAATATACAGTTACCAGCCCTTGTACCCACCGGTCGTTAGTATAGCTCATTGAATAGTTATACAACGTAGAGGGTTTACCGAGTACGGTGAAACGCCATACACCCTCAAACCCATCAACTCGATTCTTGGAGTGCAGACCATCGAGTGCAGTCAGCAGTTCCGCGCCGTTAGGGTCGCTAAATTCACCTAAAAATTTAAACGGGTCTTTTGACGCATCACTATTTACACTTGTACCTCTAAGATACTCTAAAAGTTGCTTGGCACAATACTCGTTCAACCGTTCAATTTCCAATCTCAATTCGTGTTTCCAGTTTCTGTTACTGAACAAAATGTGGTTTTTCATAATGTTTTTTTCGCAAAGATATTTTCAACATCATGTTATCAGGATGCAGAATTATCACAAAAAAAATATTTATCGCAAATGAACTTTTTTTATTGTTCATTTGTTTAAATATAGAAATTCAAACAGTTTCCAAGTAGCAGCAGTAAAAAAGAGGAGATTGTAAACAGATGAATGGCCCGATGAAAATGTGATGTTGAGTTTATAATCTCTTCTTTAGAAACTGTTTAAATACCTAAAAAGTTTTTTATATTGTAAACTCAATTTCGTTGAATTTTGTTTTATATAAATTCAACGAAATAAATTTAAACAGCTCCTGAAATTGTGTTATAATGACATTTATCTTGGTAATGCAAAATATAGTGATTAATTTTGCACTAATATTTTAATATCGGCACTTCCGCAACCACAAACTGTATTTATTACAAGCGAAACAGTTTTAATAGAATTGCAGTTGTAAAATTGTTATTATAACATGATGAAACGATTTTTGTTTATATTGCTTTTTAGCACTACTCTTTTTAATGTTTCTGCACAATCGAAACTTAATTATAATGTTGAAATGACAGGCGTTGTTTCTTCGGGTGACTATTCTCCTTTCTGGCTCTCGGCAAACAGAAACGGAATCTCTTCTGTGAATAATAAATGGGGATCCATA
>CAZXIQ010000156.1:0-4711 GCA_964640785.1 uncultured Bacteroidaceae bacterium
TATGGAAAGATTCAACCTGCACTTTCCACTAAATGTTACAATAAAGAATTTTATACTCAGCCAAGATAGCGACACCTTGTTGCAAGGCGAACGTTTGCGTGTAAACATAAACATACTGCCTTTAATAAAAGGAGAGATTGAGGCAAATTATATATCCATAGACAACACTTCGGGCGACACATACAAACTTTTAGACGGCACAAGAATAAGCGGCAAGATAGGACATTTCCGCACAGCGATACGCAATGCCGACCTTGCAGCCGAACGTGTAAAAATCAATCAACTGAACCTTACGGACAGTGACATTAAACTAACATTTGGCAAAGGCAACGAGGCAAATGACAGCAGCTCATCGTCACCTACAAAATGGGTAATATCACTTAATAAAGGAAAAATAGAGAATGTAGGGCTCGACATTAATTTGCCCGAAGATACAATCACACTCGCCACACACATAGGAACGACACAAATACGCAACCTTTCAATAGACTTAGAAAAAAACAGCTACAAGCTCGAGCGATTCGCTCTTGACGACGGAAAAGCATTTTACGACAAAGGTGTAATGCCCGACAGCATAGCCCCCATCGACCATCTGCACTTCGACAACATAGCTTTGCATCTGAAAGCTGCAAAATACTCACCCGAAAAAATAAACGGAGAAATAGAAAAGCTCAACCTTAGACGTGAGCCCGAGGGGCTTGCCATCGACAGAGGCTGTATGTACATAACCGGCGACACAAACAGCATAGACATAAGAAAAATAAATCTTGCAAGCAGCAACGGAAGCAGCATCGTAGCTGACGCAACAATTCCCAAAAACATAAAAGAGAATAATAATCGTGCAAACATAAAAACCAAGCTGCACATTAACAAACGCGACCTTAAAGGCTTTATCACAAAAGAGGAGTATGAATCCTTAAAAAATTTACCCGATTCACTACTTAATTTTAATACGATAATATACGGCAACATAAAGAAAATATCCATCGACACCTTGGAGGCACAAATTCCGAATATCATTAAAGTCGGTATTTCAGGAGAGGGAACAAACCTCACCGACAAGAAAAAAAGAGCCCTCGACCTGCTTTTCACCGGTAAAGCCCGTAACACATACAACGCAGCACAACAGCCCGATAGCACAAACAAACAACTTAATGTATCGGGAAAAATGTCGTTGCACAACAATGTTTACACAGTCGACGCCACCATAGCCACAGACAACGAAAAAGCAACGGCACAAGGCACATACTCGGCAACAAGCAACAGTTACGATGCAAAAATAGAATTCGACAAATTCAATCTATCCAAGCTGTTACCCAATATTCCTCTGCACCTTCTGAGCATGAACATGACACTCACGGGCAAAGGAACAGACCTATACAGCGACACCACACGTTACACATGTACTGCGCACATCGACACACTGCTATACGACACATACACACTCGACAACATTCGGTTGAATGCCACACAAGACAGTTCAACATCGGAAATTCGTATAAAAGCAGAAAACAATCTGCTACGTATGGAACTATCGGCCGACACAAAAATAAAAAAAGCAAACATAAAGAACCATACAAAAATTGATTTACAAAATGCAGATATACAACAATTAGGCCTGTCGCAACACCCCGTTACGGCCAAAATGAAACTGGAAACATTCCTCATCACCGACCTAAAGGATAGTTTCCTGATAAGAGGCAGTGGAAAGGAATTTATGTTCAACCATAAAGGCAGGAAATACACCCCCGAAGAGCTGAATTTTAAAGCATCTACCCACAAAGACAGCACTCTACTATACCTTAACTCGGGCGACCTGAACATAAACGGTTACATAGCCTCGGGTTACAAGGCCCTGCTCGAAAGTATAGAGAAAATAAAAATATCGGCACAGAAAAATTTTCAATCACGCGATACAATCTTCGACATCAGAGAATATGAGAAACTGCTGCCCGAAACAGAAATACGCATCAACAGCAAAAAAAATAACATACTCGCACACTATCTTGCAATAAACGGAATAACATACGACGCCGCTAATCTTGTCTGTCTTTTAGACAGTCAAAAAGAGATAAACGCCCGAGGCAATATATTAAATCTCGAGCATAACAAACAACACCTCGACACCCTGCGTTTCGCCCTTTCACAAGATAGCACAAGAGTGAAATATTTTACCGGAGTAAAAAGCCGAGCCATTGCCGAAGGAGAAGAAAAATCAACCTTCGGAGCAGCATTATACGGTGCATTTGACAAAGGCACGCTCACAGCAAACTACATTTTCCGCGACCGAAACGACGCCATAGGCATAAAAGCAGGAGTATCGGCAAAAATGGTAAGCGACGGCTACCTCATTCGTTTCGTCCCAACGGCAACACTCTTCCACCAACCGGTAACATTCAACAGAGAAAATGAAATATTCATAAGCCGCAAAATGATGATAAGCGGCAATGTAGAACTGCGCGACACAACAAATTCGGGAATGAACCTGTACGCACTATCGGACAGTGCCGACCATCAGGACATAAGCCTCGAACTATTCAACATAGACCTACAAACAGCAACGAAGATACTACCCTTTGCCCCCGACCTTGCCGGCACACTCAACATAGACCTGCACTACGACGAAAGTAATGATGGAATATTGCTTAGCAGCGATGCAACGGCCACAAATCTTGTCTACGAAGGCACACCCATAGGAAACGAAAGGGTTGAGCTTTCATATTTTCCCAAAAGCCCAAAAGAGCATTTGGCCAACATGACTATGATGCACAACGACAGAGAAGTTGCACATTTCAAAGGGGCGCTCGACAACGACACACTAAACAGAGTAGGAAAAGGCGAATTTACACTAAGCCGCTTTCCGTTGAGCATAGCAAACGCATTCCTGAAAAATGCAGGCGTCTCTACCGACGGCTATATTGATGGAGCAATGACCATAAGCAACGAAAAAAGCACCACCATGGCCGACGGCTACCTGAAATTCGACTCGGCCTACGCCGACATCCCTGCATTCGGAACAACATTACACCTTGTCGATGATAAGATAAACGTAGAAAAAAACATTCTGAAATTCGAAGACTTCAGCATATACGCCAAGGGTAACACACCTTTCAAGGTAAACGGTACAATAAACATGAACACACCGCTGGACCCAAACTTCAACCTGCGCATGAGAGCCAACAACTACGAAATAGTAAACGCCAAACGCGCCAAAGGCTCCATACTCTACGGACGCATGTTCATAAACCTCGGTTCGCGCATCATAGGCACCATTAACACACTGAAAATAAACGGTTCAGCAACCGTTCTAGGAAAAAGTGACATAACCTATGTGATACAGGACACACCCCTTGAAACAGAAAACAGCCTCGACGGTCTTGTCACATTCACCAATTTTCAGGATAGCACAAAAGTAGAAACCGAGACACACGAATACAACCTCGGCAACATAGACATGAACATAACACTCGCCATTGAAGAAGGGGCACGAATAAACGCAGACTTCGACCAAGAGCGCACAAGTTACATAGAGTTACAGGGCGAAGGCAATCTTAACCTCACATATACAGGCGAAACAGGAATGAACCTCACAGGACGCTACCAACTAAGTAACGGACAGATGAAATACACCTTGCCCGTTATTCCCTTAAAGACATTTAACATCAATCAAGGCAGTTACATAAATTGGACTGGAGACATTACGAACCCCACAGTAAACATCACGGCTGTCGAACGTGTAATAACCTCGGTGCTAATAGATGACAACAGCCAAGCAGTACAATTTGACGTGGGAATAAAACTGACAAACACTCTCAGTAATATGGGGCTCAATTTTACACTCTCGGCACCCGAAAATGCAGCAGTACAGAACCAACTTAACACCCTCGACACTGAAACATTAAACAAATATGCACTTACAATGCTTATAACAGGTGCATACATCGGAGGCGAGAATAACCTTAGCGTATCGAGCGCACTAAGTTCGTTCCTCGATGCACAGATAAACAACCTTGTAGGCAACGCAATGAACAGCACAATGGACATAAACGTGGGAATTACCGACCTCGAAGATGCCACAACAGGCGATACATACAAAAACTATTCATTCAGTTTCACAAAAAGATTTTGGAACGACCGTTTGAAGGTCATCATCGGCGGCGAAGTAAACAACAATGCCAATGCAACGACCAATGAAAGTTTCATAAACAATGTATCGCTCGAATGGAAAATAAGCAATTCGGGCAACAGATACCTGCGACTTTTTTATGATAAAAATTATGAATCGATACTCGAAGGCGAAATTATAGAAACAGGTATCGGATACGTCTACAAACGCAAGTTGAATAATCTAAATGAGCTATTGATATTCAACAAGAAGAACAAAGCATCGACAACAACACCCACACAGCGACGCACACAGTCCGAAGAGAGTACAAACAAAGAAAAAGAGCACAAATGATGAAAATTAAAATATACATAACACTGTTAGCGGCAACATTGCTCGCATCGTGCTCGACCACACGTAACCTGCCCGAAGGCGAGACACTATACACAGGCATAGGCCATATGACGTTCATCGACAGCAAAGCAAACGCCTCTACGCTCATAGGCGAAGAGGCTGTGAGTGAAATTTCGGCAACACTCGACTGCCCGCCAAACGCCTCTATCGCCGGCAGTTCAAAATATCGCGGTATTCCTTTTGGACTATGGG
>CAZXIQ010000157.1:0-4650 GCA_964640785.1 uncultured Bacteroidaceae bacterium
CTTCCAACACACGTAAAGCAAGTTATTTTCTGCTACAACCGAATAACTCTTTCAGTCTTGAATTATAAAGGCTATATCTTTATAAATAGAAAGATAGTCTTGTTCATGTCGGTAAAAAGCAATAAAATTAGTTGCAAAAAAAATAAACTCACACAGACATAAACACCACAATGGCAAAGATAATGCATAAATCCTATATTCAGAACAACAATATTCTTTTTCCTCATTTAGAAATTTAAACAGTTTCTTAAACAACTTATTAATTTATATACCAATATTAATACCATCATCATATAAGACAAGCAACATAAAAAAAGCAAACTTTTTTTTGCATTGCACCACGCACATTGTATCTTTGCATTTGAATTACAAAATTAAATGAGCCAAGAATATCCATCTGCACTTTTCGAACGAGCGGTGAGCGAATTTTCCAAACTACCGGGAATAGGGCGAAAAACAGCCACAAGATTGGTGCTGCACATATTGAAACAACAGCAGGGCGAGGTTGAAAATTTCGCCGATGCAATGACTCGCCTGAAAAAAGAGGTGAAATATTGCAAACATTGCCACGGAATATCCGACACAGAGGTGTGCCCCATCTGTGCCAACCCTGCACGCGACCACTCGATTATATGCGTAGTGGAAAATATACGCGACATTCTGGCTGTGGAGAACACCATGCAGTTCAAAGGAGTGTACCATGTGCTTGGCGGAGTAATATCCCCCATGGACGGCATTTCGCCCGGTGACCTGCAAATAGAAAGCCTTGTGACAAGAGCCGCCTCGGGAGAGGTAAAAGAGGTTATATTGGCACTGAGCCCCACAATGGAAGGCGACACGACAAACTTTTACATCTTCCGCAAACTATCGGGCTACGACGTGAAACTATCGGTCATTGCACGAGGAATATCCGTCGGCGACGAACTTGAATACACCGACGAGGTTACCCTTGGACGCTCAATTATAAACCGCACACCCTTCACAGGAAAAACATTTTAAACACGATGAAAAACAAACTCACACGACAAAAAACAATCTTTTGGATACTGCTGCTTGTTGCAGCAATAACAATCCTGTTGTTCGAAACAGGAACACTGCCCAAAGGCGGCCTTGCAACATACGGCACCAACGGCTATATAATAGAAGTCGCGGCCATACTTTTGGCAATCGTTCTTATTCCGTTGGCAGGAAAAAAATTCAGCAACAGCATGAAAAAAGCAAAAAATGCCGACGACGAGACATTTTTTAAAACCTGCCGCCGCGAATTAGAAATACGCATCGCACTGCTCTTTGTGGTGATGATGACAAACATCGGGCTCTACTATGGCAGCGGCAACGAAGATATGATATACTGGGCATTAATCGGCTTTGTGGCATATATATTCAGTTTCCCCTCCAATAAATACCTGCATAGAGAGAAAGAGTAATGAAACTATCCATAGTAATAGTAAACTACAATGTAAAATACTACCTTGAGCAATGTCTGCACTCGGTAGCAAGAGCCGCCACAGACATCAAGCACGAAATATTGGTGATAGACAACGCATCGGAAGATGGCTCGATGGAATATCTTAAGCCACGTTTCCCGCACGTCACATGGATAGAGAGTAAAGAGAATGGAGGTTTTTCCCACGCAAACAACATAGGATTCAAGCAAGCGTCGGGGCAATATATACTCATGCTCAACCCCGACACAATAGTTACACGCGAAGCACTCGAAGGCTGCGTAAAATTCATGGACGAGCACCCCGAGGCCGGAGCAGCCGGAGTAAAGATGATAAACAAGAACGGCACATTTGCCATGGAGTCGCGTCGAGGAGTTGTAAAGCCTTGGGTAGCATTCTGCAAAGCAACAGGACTGTGCCGACGCTACCCCAAAAGCCGACTATTCGGACATTATTACATGAGCTATCTTGACACAGAGGAGATAAACCCCATTGAAATGATTTCCGGAGCCTACATGTTCCTGCGCCGCGAAACATTGAACAGGGTAGGAACACTGGACGAACAATTCTTCATGTATTGGGAGGACAGCGACCTATCGTACAGAATATTAAAGTCGGGCGAAAAAAACTACTATCTGCCATACACAATATTCCACTACAAGGGAGAAAGTTCGGTAAAAAGCCGTCTGCGCTACCGCTATTGGCTGTACTCATCATTGGCAATATTCTTTAAAAAACATTTTCTGCTTTACCACATACTGTTCTATATACCCATACAAATAGCCGTAGCAGTGCTTAAGTTTCGCATACACCACGCAAACCCCATTTTATACGGCCAAGACTGGGAAAGCTATCAGGAACCATCAAAAAGATTCTTGGTGCTTGGCAGCCACAATGCCTGTCAAAAGATAAAAGAGATATGCGCGGCAAACAACCTTGACGAAACACACCGCTACATTGCTACAACCGAAAAAGAGACACCCGAAGGACACCTTGCCGTGGAAAATTCAAAAGAATACACACACGTTCTTTACGACACAGAGAGTTACAGCTACGACACAATGCTGCGGCTGCTGCAACAGACACCCGGCAACACACTGAAGCTGGCCACATACTCCCCGACAACCGGTAACCTGATAACCGAGGACGCAATATACAACCTGCAAAAATGACAAACGAAAAAAGATGGCTCGCAAACAACAACATACGACTAAGAGCCCCCGAGCCCGAAGACCTTGAGCTCCTGTACAAAATGGAGAACGACACAAGACTGTGGAGCGTGGGAAACAGCACACTGCCCTACTCGCGCTACACACTGCGCAACTACATAGAACAGAGCCGAAACGACCTTTACGCCGAACGTCAGGCACGCTTTGTCATAGAAACAAACAACGGAACAGCAACAGGAATGATAGACCTTGCCGACTACTCTCCCTTTGACGCACGTGCCGAAGTGTGCATAGGCCTGCTGAGTGAATATCGCGGCACAGGCATTGCCTGCAACGCACTAACACTACTATGCGACTACGCATTCGGTTTTTTGAACCTTAACCAACTATACGCATATATCCCAAAAAGTCACAAAAAAAGCAAAAAACTCTTCGAAAAAGCAAAATTCAAAGAGACAGCCACACTAAAAGAGTGGAAACGCGAAGGAGAAAAATTCATTGATATTTCACTGTACCAGTTGACGAAAAGCAATAATTATTAGAACAAACAAACACAAAGAAACAACAACAAAGACTTTTTTATTGAAAAAACGAAAAAAAATCAGCGAAAGATTTGCAAGATAAAAAAAAGTGCGTAACTTTGCACACGCTTTGAGACACGAAGCACACACATAAAAACAAGGTGCGTTAGTTCAGTTGGTTAGAATACATGCCTGTCACGCATGGGGTCACGGGTTCGAGTCCCGTACGCACCGCAAAAGAGCTCCAAATTTCTTTGGAACTCTTTTTGTTTGTATACCTTCAAAATTACACTCCATTATAAAACTTTTCTCGCACTAAAATAGTAACTTTGGCAAAGAGTAGCCAATAATAACACAAACCGGAAAAAATAAATAACGTGAGTTCGATATAATAAAGCAAGACAAGGCAACAAAACAGATATAAACTTATAAACACTATATACTATGAACAAAAGAACAATCACCGCATTACTCTCGGCAATGGCACTGAGCGTAAGCGCACAAACATTCAAGGAGTGGAAAGACCCGGGCGTGAACGAGATTAATCGCGCACCCATGCGCAGTTACTATTTCGCATACGAGACAGCCGAGGCCGCTACTGTGGGCGAAAAGGAAAATTCCATCAACTACATGACACTTAACGGTGACTGGAAATTTTTCTGGGTGAAGAACTCCGATGCGCGACCAACTGATTTTTGGAAGAAAGAGTTCGACGATAAAGGATGGGCGACAATACCCGTACCCGGCGTGTGGGAACTTTACGGTTACGGCGACCCTATATATGTAAACATAGGCTATGCATGGCGCAACCAATTCCGTAACAACCCTCCCGAAGTGCCGGTCGAAAATAACAATGTAGGTTCGTACCGTCGCGAAATAACAGTCCCCGCCAATTGGAAAGGAAAAGAAATTATGGTACATTTCGGCTCGGTGACCTCTAATATTTACTTGTGGGTGAATGGGAAATTCGTCGGTTACAGCGAGGATAGCAAACTTGAGGCCGAGTTTGACCTTACCCGTTACCTTAAGCCCGGTGAAAAGAATCTTATAGCCTTTCAAGTGTTCCGTTGGTGCGATGGCACGTACCTCGAGGACCAAGACTTTTTCCGTTACAGCGGAGTGGGACGCGACTGTTACCTGTATGCACGCAACAAAAAGCGTATAGAAGATATACGTGTAACACCCGACCTTACAGATAATTATACAAACGGTACACTTACAATAGACCTCAAGTTAAAAGGTGGCGGAAAAGCCGACCTTAAACTTACCGACGCCGATGGAAAAGTAATTGCCGAAACAACAAGCGACGGTAAAAAACCTGTTGAGATACAAGTTGCGGCTCCAAACAAATGGACGGCCGAGACACCCTACCTTTACACACTGATGGCAAGCATGAAAGGCAGCGAGGAGTACATACCCATAAAAGTAGGTTTCCGCAAGATAGAGATAAAAAACTCGCAACTGCTTGTCAATGGACAACCTATACTTATTAAGGGTGCCAACCGCCACGAAATG